>JAVCCE010000075.1 GCA_030765645.1 Candidatus Hinthialibacter antarcticus
CACAGGCGCTTCCAGAGTTGCATCCATGCCTGATTTGATTTGTCAATTTTTGACAGGCCGGAACACGTTTTCCGAAACAAAATTATGGCTATCCATAAATACTAGGTACTCAATTACCGGATGAATTTTTTTTTATGAGATCGACGACAGAGCATCACGGCTTAAGCCGTGGGTATTGAATGAGGGCAAACACCATAAAACTTACATCCGCATGACGACTTTGCGCTGATAATCGTCGAGTGAAAAACCGGTTTTTTCAGGTACGATTACCTGTTATGATCGTGCGGGGCCGTTTACAATGCTTTAGAACGATCCTGATCTCGATATGTTGTGGCTGTTAAAGAACCCCGTTGTTGCACGCTGGGATGATGGGGTAGAATAATTTTCTGATTTGTATGGATTGAGGTAACCGTATGAAAGCCGCTCCGACGATTTCCATCCTGGCCAACTGTGACCGTTTTGATGAACAAGCCCAGGGGTTCTTTGATTCGATACTTGCCCAGACGTATTCGCAGATTGAACTTCTTGTTCCTAAAGCATTATTCACTTGTGTTCAGGAAAAAAATAACATTGGTTCGATTTCGATCAAGCCGATCTCTTCTTCCAGTCAAAACACGCTTTGGTATAAGGATGCGTTTGCGCAAGCGAGCGGCGACATCATTGTCTTCGCCTCGCCCGAGATTCGATATGCGGCGGACGCCTTTCTCTACGCGGCGTCTGTCTTTGCTCAATATCCCCAGTGTGGAACACTGATCGCCCAGTCTCGGCTGTTATCTCAAAATGGCCCGCTTCCGTTTGATCCTTATGATTTGATTCCACTGATTCGTTATGATCGTCTTCCCCCGATAGAAACACTCTTTTTTGCAAAACAATTGTGCGCCGGGCGGGTTCATCAATGGAGTGTGGAAGCAAGCATGTTGGGGATGGTTTTTTCGTGGATGATGCATGACGTTCCGATCGTGGTTGCTCAGACTGAAATTGGCGTCATGGATGGTGCGGATGACGCTCAAGAAGAGACGGTGGAATCCACCCTGATGGATTGTAAAAAGCGCTTTGAATATCAAAGCCGTTTATTAGAAATATTTTCTCACGATGAAGTTGTGAAAACATATTGCCCGTATTCAATGACCGAAATCTTCTGCCAGGCGGCTGAGAAAATCGAACGTTTGGAGGGCCAGTCCGAGCGGTTCCGAAATTTAGTGCAACGCGCAGCGCAGTCGAGCCAAGGAACCTATCGGCTCGAGCAACTCCAAGCAAAACTCACCGGGAAAAGTTCAGATGCTGAAGCGCAAAAAACGCCTATCGACCCAAACTTTAATGCAGAACACTGGTGGGATTCCCGCTATGCGACAGGTGGGAATAGCGGTGCGGGGAGTTATGGCGCGAACTACATGTTTAAGCGAGATTATATCAATGCAGTCGTTCGCCGCTTTGAAGTGAAATCTGTTATCGATCTGGGTTGCGGCGATGGATATCAAATTAAAGAAATTGATGTTGAAGCCTATCAAGGCGTAGACATATCCGCGTCTGTCGTTAATCGATGCCGCAAATTATATGAGAACCAACCCGCCTTTTCATTTAATGTGTATGATGAAATTGAAATGGAACGGTACGATTTGGCCATGTCGCTGGATGTCTTGTACCATGTGGTTGAGCCAGACCAATATGGCCTCTATCTGAACCGTTTGGTATCTCATTCGGGATTGATATTAATTTATGCTAATGCCACGCCCCGTTCAGATAATACCGCTCACATGTTATTTCGCGATCATATTGCTGAAATTCAGAAGCGAGCCGTTTCCGCGCGTATCATTGAGAAAGTGATGAATCCTTTGATTCCAAATGTAGGTTTTATACTGTTTGAAATTACGGCTTAGGCAGAACCTGCTTCTTGAGGGAAGTGAGTTGATATGAAATTTTTTTACCTCAATGCGATCGAGCAAAATGCAACCTACGGCGCGGAAGTTTTTATGAACCGCGCTTTTTTGCAGCAAGGGCATGAAACACATACGCTCGATTATCGCAAATATCGCCAAGCGCTTCCACAGGCCTTTCTTAACGCGCCTGATTTCGATGTCTTTCTTTTACAGCGCGGCGATTATTTTCCATTAGAATTAGTTGACGCCTGCCAGCGCCCGCGCTTGTTTTATTCCAGCGAATTGGTTTCGCGTTGCACCGACCAGTTACATTTATTTCAAAGCAATCTGTTTGATCATGTGCTTGTCCGTACGCCTACATGTAAGCAAGCAATTATTGACAAGGGGTGGATGCCGGGCGAAAAAATAACGGTGTTCCTCAGCGCATTTGATGAACAAACGCACCGGCCTTTGGAGGGAATCGAGCGTGATATTGATGTGCTATTTGTCGGCGGCGTCACCCAGCGCCGCCGTGAAATCATTACGCGATTAAAAAAATCATTTAACATCGTCGCCTGTCAGGCGTACGGCGCCGATATGGCGAAAATGTTCAACCGGGCGAAGATTGCCGTCAATATTCATGCAGAGGAATTTCTCGATACGGAAACCCGCGTGTTTGAATGTTTGGGATCAGGCGCGTTTTTAATTTCAGAAACCCTGTCAAACGAAAACCCTTTTCAGCCAGACCAACATTTTGTCGAAGTCTCATCCATTGACGAGATGGAAGAAAAAATTTCTTATTATCTGGAACACGATGAAGAGCGCTCTCGCATTGCGGATGCGGGCCGTAAAGAAGCCGTTGCGAACCACAGTTATTTCGCCCGCGCAAGAGAAATCGCAGAACACATGCAGCGCTTGTTGGGCCAAAAAAAAGATTGGTCGAAGCCCGCCTTGAACCGGGAGGCGGTTCAGCGACTGATCGCGCCTCAGTCAAAGCCGCAGCCCTCAGCCGCAGCGGCGGCTTCGGTTCAAACCAAGCCGGGCGCATTGCGGATTGGAATTGTGACCACATGGTTTGAGCGCGGCGCCGCCTATGTCTCGAAGCAATACCGCGAGGCGTTACAAGAAAATCACGAAGTCTTCATCTATGCGCGCGGCGGCGAGACATCAGGTCAGGGCGACCCGAATTGGGACGACGACCGCGTCACGTGGGGCAAGCCGGTGCAAACCAGCGTGCCAACGGCGATTGACTTGAACGACTTTCGCGCCTGGCTGCAAAAATGTCAGATCAACACCGTCATTTTTAACGAACAACATTGGTGGGCGCCCGTGGTGGGCTGCTCGCAAATGGGGATCAAAACCGGCGCGTACGTCGATTATTACACCGAACTGACCATCCCCATTTTTGGCTGCTATGATTTTTTATTGTGCAATACCAAGCGGCATTTCTCGGCCTTCGATTGGCACCCGCAAGCGAAATACGTTCCTTGGGGAACCAACACTGATCTATACAAGCCGACTCAATACGAGTTGGTGAATCCTGATGTTGTGACGTTTTTCCATTCGGCGGGATATAACCCCAGCCGTAAGGGAACGGATTTTCTGGTCGCGGCGTTTCGCGATGTGAAAGGCCCGGCGCGTTTGGTGATTCACACTCAAAAGCCTGTGCAGTTGCAGTTCCCTGAATTGGCGCCGTTGGTGAATGCGTTGCAGCAAGAGGGGCGGCTGGTGTATGAAGAGAAGACGGTGCCCGCGCCGGGGTTGTATCATGTAGGCGATGTGTATGTGTATCCATCGCGCTTGGACGGCATCGGATTGACGCAGGCGGAGGCGTTGGCGTGCGGGCTGCCGTTGATCGTCAGCGACAATGGACCAATGAATGAATTCGTCGATGAAACCAATGGCCGCGTGGTGAAGATCGACCGTTTGTATGCGCGTAACGACGGCTACTATTGGCCGCAATGCCGGGTGAACATTGAAGATTTGACCCGGCAGATGCAGTATTATGTTGACAATAAAAACCAGATGCCCGAAATGAAACGCGCAGCGCGTACGTATGCCGAAACGCATTTGGATTGGAAAAAGAACACCGCCGACTTGCCTACAATGATGAACGAGTTGGGCGTGATTCCACAAGACAAGAAAAAAATCTTTTACCAGCAGGCCCAACAGTATGAACAGCGCCGCGCCGCTTTAAGCGCGAGAGGCTAATCTCAAATTTTGGTTTTTCCGTGAACGATTCTCCAAACCCATTCCATGATGATTATCTCGTCTTTGGTTCTCCATTGATTGAAGATGACGAGATCAATGAAGTGGTTGATTCTTTGCGCAAAGGCTGGATCGGCGCCGGCCCGAAAGTCGCGCGCTTTGAACAAGAGTTTGCGGCGTACAAGGGAACCGAACAGGCGGCGGCAGTCAATTCATGCACAGCCGGGTTGCACCTGAGTTTACTCGCCGCTGGCCTCAAGCCTGGCGATGAAGTGATAACCACTCCGTTAACATTCTGCGCGACGATCAACTCGATTATTCACTCTGGCGCGACGCCCGTCCTGGCGGACATTGATCCGCGGACGATGAATATTGATCCCGCTGAGATCGAAAAAAAAATCACCCGAAAAACCAAAGCGCTTCTGCCCGTCCATTTTGCGGGGCGCTCTTGCGAGATGGACTCGATCATTCAACTGGCTGATCGGTATGATCTAAAAATTATTGAAGATTGCGCTCATGCGATTGAGACGGAATATCATGGACGCAGGGCCGGGACCATCGGCGATTTTGGTTGCTTTAGTTTTTATGTGACGAAGAATATGACCACTGGCGAAGGCGGCATGGTCGTCGCAAAACAAAAGCAAGATATTGACCGCGTCAAAACGCTCGCGCTGCATGGGCTTTCAGCAGACGCCTGGAAGCGCTTTTCGGATGAAGGCTTTAAGCACTATTACGTTGTTGACGTCGGCTACAAATATAACATGATGGATATCCAGGCGGCGCTGGGCATTCATCAATTGCAGCGGATCGAAAGCCGTTGGAAGCGCCGCCAGGAAATTTGGCAGGCATACAACAATACGTTTCGTGATCTGCCGATTACGCTCCCGGCGCCGCCTGAGAACAATACGCGCCACGCTTACCATTTATATACATTGCTGATTGATGAGAAGAGTGCGGGAATCTCAAGAGATGAGTTTGCTTCACAGTTGCACCAACTTAACATCGGCACAGGCATCCATTATTTAAGCATGACTGAACACCCCTGTTATCAAGAACGCTTTGGCTGGACCAACGCCGACTGCCCTCATGCCTTCCAAACCGGCAGGCAAACCGTGAGCCTGCCGCTCTCTCCTAAATTGTCGGACCTGGATGTCGAGCGCGTGATTGCTGCGGTTCGAAGCGCGATTTATTAGATACATTTGCGTTCTGCAAATGTAATATGAAAATAATTATGAGCGATAGGCCGTTTGATCGTACAGAATAACCATACTCTACGGCTTGAGAGCTGTAGTGTTTTTCCTTACTATACATTGGTCATGCCGCTTTTTTTGTACCAGGGCGGCGACAATCTCTGAGTTGTCAAACTCGTTTGGAAAGGGATTACGATGAGTAAGTATACCGTTTCACGTCGCTTTTTCCTGGCGGGCGGCTCTGCGTTAATGGCGGGTTGCGCGACGGGAAGAGTTCCATCATTAAAGAAGTTAGGGTATCGCTCACCCAATGATAAATTAAACTTGGGCGCTATCGGCGCCGGTGGTAAGGGCTCTGGCGATATTCTCGAACACGAAGGCTATGAGAATATCATTGCGTTGTGTGACGCCGACTGGCGTCGCGCCGACGGCACATTCCGTAAATGCCCGGATGCGCGCAAGTACAAAGATTTTCGCGAAATGCTTGACAAAGAAAACGATCTCGACGGCGTTACCATTTCAACGCCTGACCACATGCACGCTGTGGCGGCGATGCGCGCCATGAAAAAAGGCATGGCGGTCTATGTTCAAAAACCGTTGACCCACAACGTGTATGAAGCGCGTATGTTGACTGAAGCCGCGCGCAAGTATGGCGTCATTACCCAAATGGGCAACCAAGGCCACTCTGGCGACGGCATCCGCGACGCATGTGAAATAATCTGGGACGGCGCTATCGGCCAGGTTCGTGAAGTTCATTGCTGGACCAACCGCCCCATCTGGAATCAGGGCATGAAAGACATGCTGCCCGCACAACCCGTTCCTGAGGGTATCGACTGGGACCAGTGGTTAGGACCGGCCCCTTGGCGTCCATTTAACGAAGGCTATGCGCCGTTCAGCTGGCGCGGCTGGTGGGATTTCGGCACCGGCGCGTTGGGCGATATGGCCTGCCACATTCTCGACGCCCCTTACTGGACTCTCCAATTGGGTTACCCGACCAGCGTCGAATGCATCCACCAAAAAGGCGGCACTGACCAATCGCCTCCGACCGAATCCATCATTCGGTTTGAGTTCCCGGCGCGCGGCAGTTTCGCTCCGTTGACCTTCTACTGGTATGACGGCAACTTGAAACCCAAACGCCCCAAAGACATTGACGAAGATATTCGTCTGGGCGATTTGGGACGCGACGGCAACATCAGCGAAAGCGGTTCGTTGTTCGTCGGCGACGAAGGCTACATCACCATGGGCACCTATGGAAACAGCAGTCCGCGCTTGTTGCCGGAACGCAAGTTCCAGAATTACAAAAAGCCGGGCGGTTATATTCCTCGCGTTGCCGACCAAAACCACTACCGCGCATGGGCGTGGGGAATCAAAAGTGGAAAACAACCCAGCGGCAACTTTGATTATGCTGGGCCGTTCACTGAAATGGTCTTGTTGGGCAACTTGTCAATTCGCTGCCCGGGCCAAAAACTGGATTGGGACGGCGATCACATGCGCGTCACCAACTATCCAGAAGCCAATCAGTTCGTCAAACGTTCGTATCGCTCTGGTTACGAATTGACTTAAGAATTGTTTCCATCAACAATCAGGCCCAATCCGCTGCGTCGGGTTGGGTCTTTTTCTTTTTCTGCACAATGGAAATTTATGCATCAGGCATGTGTCAGCCTTGCCCTTGCCACTTAACTTGAAGGCGTTTCTAATGAACAAAACCAAGCGCTTATTGAGTGATTTGAATTCATACTGAGAATTTCTATGACAGATACTTGGGTTCCGCTTCATCAAATCCAAACGCCGAACTTGCAGAACAATTTGCAATACCTGCAATCACGTTCGCATGAAGCCATGCAATGGTTGTCGAACGCCTACGAAAGCGAAGCGCTTACCTTGCAGCAAAGCGGCGCTTCGATTCGCTGCCGGACGGCGGACGAGTCGTTATGGATCATTGGAGAGCATAACCCTGAGCAGGAGATCGCGACGCTTCGCTCTCGCCTGCGTAGCCAGGCGCCAACAGAAGGGGTGTGGGTGATTCTTGGCGGCGGCGTTGGCTACGGGGCTGCGGAAGCGGCGGCGCAAGTGATCGCCAATGAAGGGGTGCGCGTGGTTGTGATTGAACCGACTGCTGCGCGTTTGATGGCTTGCTTCACGATGGTTGATTTGCGCAATGGGTTAGCGACGGAGCGTTTGCATTTTAGCGTGGCTGCATTCACCCCCGAGGCGGTTTTTGACGTACTGGTTTCGTATAATTTATTCGAACACGGCGCAATCACTTTCACCGCGTCTCCAGAGTGTGAAGCATTGGTTGACCTCAATTCTCTCAACGCGCAATTGGATGCGCGCCGCGGACACTGGCGTCGTGAGCGTGAATCGGTTCTCGCCAGTACGAGCCGCGCGAAGCCTGACGCAGACGTCATTCGCAATGTGTTGATCGTCAATTGCTGGCAGAATGCGCCCGGCGAGTTGCATCTGAAATCCATTGAAACATATCTCAATGAATGGGGGATCAAGACACATTGGCTTATTCTCAACCGCTATCGTATGGACGCCGCCGGACGCGAATATCAACGCCTCGCCGAGCCGTTGCTGCTTGACGCTTTTCAACGCGCACAGCCCAATATGGTCATTAGTTATGGCTATCATGCGCCGCAGTTCGTTTCGGAAAAAGTCTATGCGTCATTGCCCGCGCGATGGGTGCAGGCGGTTTCAAACATCGCCTATTACGACCAGACCCAGTATCCCGGCGAACTGTGCGTTCCGATTGACAGAAACTTGATCCCTCTATTTGAACGACGCGGATATACGCAGTGTTTGTTTCAACCCATCATGGCGGATTTCGTTTCTCCTGAACCCACGCCAACCGACAACTCGATTCCTATTATCATGGTGGGTAATTCGCTGGCGTTGCCGCTCGCAGGCCAACAAGCGTTTTGGGCGCAATGGCAGGGGCGTGATCGCTTACTCCAGGCGATTCGGAATGCCGAGAAAGAACTGAGCGACTTCGATGCGGATGTTGATTTTTATGCGTATTTAAATGAGAACCCCTTGCCTGATATCAATCACGAAGATGAATGGTATTCGATCTTTCGTTATTTGCTGAGCCAGGGCACCGCTGCGCGTCGGAGGGCGGTGTTGGAGAAATTGGCGCCAATGGGCCTGGCGTTATTCGGCTCAGACTGGGACGCGTATCTGCCTCAGAATTCTATTTTGCGGCGCTGTTTGAAAGGGTATTTGCCGATGACGGAAGAACCGAAAGCGTTTGCGCGCGGCTCGGTGTTCGTCAACATCCATTCAATCGGCCACCAAACGGCGCCCAATATGCGCTATTTCAATGTATGCGGCATGGGCGGATTTCAAATCAGCGACCGCCCGCAATTTGATGAATATCTCACGGACGGAACAGAAGCGGTCTATGCAAACAGCGTGGATGATTTCGCTGGTAAAGTGAAGCACTTTTTATCGGCGAAGGATGAACGCGACGAGATTCGCCATGCCGCGCACCTGAGGGTTTCAAAAGACTGGACGTATCAAAACTGGCTGGAGAACGTCATAAAAAAACTGGGAGCCAAGACCCCCAGTTAATTGAATGTTTGGTTATGGTTTGTCGTTACGTTGCAGTCACTTTCTCTTTGTGATTCGAAATATCCAGCGAAAGCACTTCGTTCAAAATCAACGCAACCGCTCCCATCTCTTTGGTGCGGGCGCCGTGATAGGCCGGTTGAATAATGACGTCTTCCGCGAGACGGGGCAGGGCGCGTTCTTTTACCGCATTCTTAATTCCATCAAAGAAAAACTCTCCTGCTTGCGCCACGCCGCCGCCGATAATAACGGCTTGCGGATTGTATAAGTGGATCAAATTTGACACCGCCGCGCCTAAATAATTCGCCGCGCGGGCAAAGATATCTTTCGAAAGTTCATCGCCGCGATTGGCGGCCAATGCGACGGTTTCAGCAGTGATTGTATCGGGGCGCCCTTCACAACACTGATGCAGCAGGCTGTCGGGAAACTCGGAGAGACGTTCTTTTGCTACGCGGGCGATGCCGCGTCCACCGGCGATCTCTTCGAGAAAGATGCTGCCGCCGCTGGGCATTTCAAATGTACAATGCCCCAATTCGCCGGTCATGCCCGTTGAGCCGTAATGGGGCTTGCCGTCAATCACGGCGCACATGCCGATGCCGTGTCCCACATAAATACTCAAAAAATCTTTGACCGATTGACCAATGCCGTACCACAATTCGCCCAACGCCATCACGCGGGCTACATTGTCAAATTTGATGGGAATGTCTAAATAGCGGCTGAGTTCGCCCGTGATGTCGACGTTTTCCCAACCGAAGGCTGATGAATAGGCCAATAGGTTTCTTTTTGAATCAATCAAACCGCCAACGCCGATGCCAACGCCTAACACATTATCAATATTGACGCCCGATTGGCGGCTCATGTCTTGGATGGCGCTTGCAATACGCTTGACCATCGTTTCGATGCCGTCTTCCGCCTGGGTGGGAATGCGAATATCAGTGATGATGTGGGCGTTTAGATTTGACAATAGCGCATAGATGTATTTCGGCCCGATGGTGAGGCCGATGACATAATTGGCGTCTCCAGCAAATTTCACCAACTGAGGGGGGCGGCCCCGGCTTGGGGTTGCAGTGCCGATTTCGAGGACCAGCTTTTCGTGATGGATAAGGCTGTCTACCAACCGGGAAACGGTCGGAAGGCTCAACCCCATCTCTTTGCCGATTTCTGCGCGGGAGATTACGTCCCGTGAACGGATGAGAGAGAGTATTTTGCTTTTATTAATTTTACTGACATACGAGATGTCTGTGATTGGATTGTGCTCACCCATTTCAGATTGTCCTGTCCCAGTTTGCTTATCAAAAAGTAATAGATTTCATTATCAACATATAATATGTATGGAATCAATCTTTGGACTATATCATAGTCTCAGTGAAAATCAATATACCCCTTATGAGTCAATATGGGGTAAGTGTTTTAAAATCAGTGATTAACAATGCCGATGCAAACAATCTTGCTGTGTAGAAATAAATTGTTTCAGGCTGATCTCAACACCATCAGGCGTAATTCGCTCATGTCTTCAATCGAGTTGCGGATGCCTTCACGGCCAAATCCGCTGTCTTTGACGCCGCCGTAGGGCATTTGGTCGGCGCGCCAGGACGGCGATTCGTTCACCATCACGCCGCCGACTTCGAGCTGGTTCCATGCTTTCATGGCGTTATGAATATCACGGGTGAATACGCCCGCTTGCAGCCCAAAGCGGCTTTCATTCATTTTCGCGATGGCGTTGCCAAATTCATCAAACGGTTCAATGCAAACCACCGGGCCAAACACTTCATCACAATAGACGGATTCATTTGTTGGAACATTATCAAGAACCGTCGCTTCGACGATGGAACCTTCACGTTGACCGCCGCATAAACGGTTCGCTCCGCTTGCGATGGCGGATTGTATCCACGATTCGATTCTCTCGGCGTCTTGTTGAGAGATGACGGGGCCGATGAAGGTCTCTTCGTCTTGCGGTTTGCCTGCTTTGAGAGATTGGGCTTTCTCGATGAACGCGGCTTTGAATGCCTCATAAATGCTCTGATGAATATACACGCGCTGGACGCTGATGCAGCTCTGCCCCGATTGATAAAAGCCTCCGAAGGCGATGCGCTGTACGGCGTCTTCAATATCAGCGTCTTTGTCGACGATGCAGCCTGCGTTGCCGCCGAGTTCCAGCACAACATGCTTTTTGCCCGCTTTTTGTTTCAATGACCAACCCACTTCGGCGGAGCCCGTAAAACTCAGCAATTTCATGCGGTCGTCATCGACCAATGGCCCTGCGTCGCTTGCTTTGCAAGGCAAGACCGAGAATGCGCCTGGCGGCAGGTCGGTTTCAGCGAGCGTTTCTGCAATGATAAGCGCCCCCAGCGGCGTATAACTGGCTGGCTTCAAAACAAACGGGCAGCCAATCGCCAATGCAGGCGCGATTTTGTGTGCGGCCAGATTCAGCGGAAAATTAAACGGCGTAATGAACGAACACGGCCCGATGGGGACGCGTTGGGTAAAGCCAGTGTAGCCTTTGGCGCGGGGAATGCGGTCAAGCGGGGTCACTTCACCGTTGATTCGGACGGCTTCTTCCGCCGCGATTTGAAAGGTATCAATCAGCCGTTGGGTCTCTCCCCGGCTGTGTTGGATGGGCTTGCCTGCTTCGATGCAAAGGCTTTGTGAGAGTTCTTCGGCGCGTTCTTCGAAGCGTTTTGCGCAGTGCAAAAGTATTTCGCGGCGTTCATAGGCGGCCATTTCGCGCATGGGTTTGGCTGCGGTTTGGGCTGCGTCGATTGCCTGACGAATGACATCCGCGTTTGCCCGTGCAACGCGTGTGACCGTTTCACCAGTGAATTTATCTGCGACCTCTAGGTCAGCATTTGGCGATTCGGGTTTGCCCGCTAAATAATAGGGGTAGGTTTCTTTTAACATGTTGTGCTCCTTGTTTGTATTCCGTCATGGCTGCGTAGATTCTTGTAAATGGATATGTCTTTTAACATTACAAATCAGGCAATGTATGATACATTACTAATTATTAAAATTCTGTTAGCGATAGGGAGAAGCGCACAGCGTGCGCAATGTGATTTTATGCCAATTCGTTTATTCATTATTATAGCACTTACTCTGTTGAATACCTCAAATCTGTTTGCGCAAGTTGTTATCAATGAGTTCATGGCCAGCAATTCAGGCGTCATTTTTGATGAAGACGGCGATGACCCCGATTGGATCGAATTGTGGAATGTGGGCGGCGACGCTGTCTCATTAAATGGTTGGTCTTTAAGTGACGACCCTTCTAATGTATCTCAATGGACGTTTCCTGACGTTTCGATTGCGCCGGGTGAATTTTTGGTCGTATTTGCATCTGAAAAAGACCGCATGGACTCTGCCCAGGCGTTGCATACAAATTTTACTCTTGCTGTCGAAGGCGAATATTTGGCGCTTGCCGATGCTGGTGGAAATATCGTTGATGAATACGCGCCGATGTATCCCAATTTAGACGTTTGGCGCGGGAACATTTCGTTTGGATTGGATGCGAGTGGGGAGCGGGTTTACTTCGTTCTACCGACGCCGGGCGAAGTGAATGGCGAAAGCGTTGAAGGCTTTTTGGGTCCCGTTTCGGTGAATGTCGAGCGCGGGTTTTATGATGATCCGTTTACGGTTGAATTGTCAGCCGAACCCGGTTCTGTGATTTATTACACAACCAACGGCGATGACCCAACGCCTGAGAACGGCGAATTATATCAGGCGCCTATTTCTATAAACACAACGACGATACTGCGCGCGTCTGCTTATCGAGATGCGTATCAGCCGAGTGATGCTATTTCTCATACTTATATTTTTCTTGATGACGTTCTTCAACAAGAACGCCCAACCGGCTATCCCTCAACATGGGGCGGAGGCCAGTCTGGCGATTACGAAATGGACCCGGACGTCGTCGATCATTCAGATTATCGCGATACGATTCGGGACGACCTGAAAACAATTCCATCGTTGTCTATTGTGACAGACCAGGACCGCTTATTTGACCGCCGGGAAGGCATCTATATGTTCCCTGAAAATAAAGGCGTCGAATGGGAACGGGCCGTTTCTGTTGAATGGATTGATCCGAGCGGCGCACCTGGGTTTCAAATCAATTGCGGGTTGCGGATTCAGGGAGGATACAGCCGGAGTCCAGGGAATAAGAAATATTCATTTCGCATGTTATTCAAACGCGATTATGGGGAGCCGACGCTGCAATTTCCGGTTTTTCCTGATTCAAAAGTTGAAAAGTTCAATACGCTCACGTTGCGTGGGTCTTATAACTATTCCTGGCATTCAAGTGAAGGCGGCTTCGGCAGCAATATTGGCAAAGCGGAATACATCCGTGACGAGTTTGCGCGAAAAACGCAACTGGCGTTGGGCCAACCCGCATCGCATGGGACGTATGTTCATCTTTATTTAAACGGTATGTATTGGGGATTGTATGATCTGGTTGAGCGCCCGGACGACGCCTTTTCGGCGGATCATCTTGGCGGCGGTAAGGACGAATGGGACGTGATTACCGGCGGTACGCGCGGGTACAATGCCATTCAAGTGAAAGCCGGCGACCAAACGGGATTTAACCGCTTGATGCAAATGGTCAGCCGCAGAGAATATGAATCGCCGCAAGGGTACGATGAAATTCAAGATTATGTCAATCTCGATAGCATGATTGATTACATGCTCTGCGTATATTTTATCGGCAACCGTGATGCGCCTACCGTTATTGGCGGCGGCGGTACGCCCTGGAATTATTATTCCTCTTACCGCCGAACCGAAACCGATGGTTTTTATTATTACTTGTGGGATTCGGAATGGTCGTTAGAAGAACCGACGACGAACGTGATTGAATTCCATCGCGGTCGCGACAATCCGGCGTTGGTCTTTCAATCGCTGCGCGAACTGCCGGAATTTCGCATGTATGTCGCGGACCGTATTCAAAAACACTTTTTCAATGACGGGCCGCTTTCAGCGGAAGAATCAACGGCGCGCTATCTTGCTCTTGCAAATCAAATTGACCGCGCCATCGTAGGCGAATCCGCCCGCTGGGGTGACAAGCGCTTCAGTCAGCCGCGTATGCGCGACCCGCATTGGTTGGACGAAGTTAACCGTATTTCACAAACGTATCTCCCGGTTCGTTCGGGCATCGTAATCGACCAATTAAAGACCGCGGGGTTGTTCCCCTCGATTCCTGCGCCGGAATTTAGTCAGCGCGGCGGATTGATCGATTCTCCCATTTCATTAGAACTCACCTCGATACGCCAGCAGCAATATGAAACGGATGATATAACCCACTACCTCTCGTTGTGGAGTTATAACCAGGATGGCGTTGATCTGGGAACGGAATGGCGTGAAGTTGATTACGACGATTCGGGCTGGGATACGGGCCGCTCACTGTTGTATGTTGAATCGTCGGGTTTAGAAGAAGCAAAACGCACTGCGTTGCAACTGGGGCGGAGGACCTATTATTTTCGCAAAGTATTCACCATTGAAACCGATTACGATTTAAGCGAAGCCAAGGCGACTCTCCGTCCCTTTGTGGATGACGGCGCCGTCATCTATATCAATGGCGCTGAAGCGCTGCGGTTTGGAATGCCTGCGGGAAACATTTCGTATAATACGTTTGCAAACCGCACCGTTGGCAACGCGACGTATGAAGGGCCGTTTGAAATTGATGCGTCTATGTTGCGCGCTGGCAAGAATGTGATTGCCATTGAAGTTCACCAGACCAACGCCAATAGTTCTGATGTTGTGTTTGGTTTGGAAATGTCTACGCTATTGCCCGTTCAAGTTGATGATGCTCCCGTCCCGATTTATTACACGCTTGATGGTTCCGATCCGCGGTTAGAAGGTGGAGCGATTTCATCGAAAGCGGTTCGATATCAGGCTCCTATCGCAATCAATAGCGCTGCTCAGATTCGCGCCCGCGCAAAAAGTGGAGATGAGTGGAGCGCGATTGATGACGCGACGTTCTTGATTCAAAGTACGCAGGACAACATCGCGTTTATTCGTGAAAATCTGAAAATTACCGAAGTCATGTACAATCCGCCGCGCGGTTCGGAATATGAATATATCGAACTGTATAACGCAAGCGGGACCGATTCGATTGCATTAAGTAATTTGATCTTCAGTAACGGAATTGACTTTCGCTTTGGGACGAATGACGTGTTGGCGCCGCAAACGTATGGTTTGTTGACTTCATCGCTGAACCTTTCCGAGCGCGCTCAATTTCGCGTCGTGTATGGGCTGAGCGATGACGCAGTCATGTTTGGCCCGTTTGACGGGCGGCTCTCGAATAACGGCGAACAATTGGAACTGCGCGACAATACCGCTGACGCCTCTATTGTTCAGTTTGAATATGATGATGAAGGGCTTTGGCCTCTGGCGGCTGATGGGGCGGGCCACTCGTTGGTTCCCAAAGCGGATGCTTCGCTCCAACAAGAAAATGGAGTGCTGGAGTATCCCGGCAACTGGCGCGCCAGCGGGCTGATCGGCGGGTCGCCTGCGGCGGATGGTCCAACCATTGCGGAAGGGATTCAACTGAGCGAATTTCTTGCGTTGAGCGCAGACGGAGATGAAAGCGGCGATTGGATCGAAATTGCCAACGCTGGTTCTGATCCGATATCACTCAGCGGTTATTATTTATCTGACAGCGGCGGCGATCTACAAAAATGGGCGATCCCAACTCAACAACTTGGCAGCGGCTCGATTAAAATTTTCACGCAAACCGACGACTTTGGCGCTTCAGATGAAACAGGTTTTGGTTTGAGCAAAGACGGCGAAAGCCTTTACCTTTCATATCAACCGACGACGCCGGGCGTAGGCCGCGTGGTGGATGCGCTGCGTTTTCAAGCGCAAGAACCGGGCGTGACCTTCGGGCGCGTAATCGGCGGTTCGTATTGGGCGTCGATGGCGCCTACGCAGAATACCGCGAACACCGAACGCGCGGCGCAACTTAGCATTAGCGAGTTGATGTTCCACCCCAGCGATGCGCAAGACGCATCGTCAAACGAGAACGCTGAGTTCATTGAACTATACAATGCAAGCGATGAGACGATTGCACTGTGGAATGATCGCGGCGCATATCGCATTCGCGGCGGCGTTGATTTTGATATTCCTTTGGGATTAGAACTCGCTCCCAAGAGTACGCTCGTCGTGGTTGGGTTTGATCCATCGTTCAATGCGTTGAAGCAAGCGTTCTTTGAAACATATCAAGAGAGCGCCTCGGGAAAAACAATCGCAGGTCCGTTTGAAGGACGCCTCGCGAACAACACGGATCGTATCCGTTTGGAAAAGCCGCAAATCGTAGCCGAAGCCATTGATTTGCTGGCGTGGGTTTTGATTGATGAAATCACTTACTTTGATCAATCGCCTTGGCCCGATGAGGCCGACGGTTCGGGTATGTCGCTGGAGCGAATTACTCGAGACCGGGCGGGAAACGATCCAAGCGCGTGGCAGGCAAAAGCGCCGACGCCGGGAGAGGTGATCGACGAAGTGGGCATTGAGGCTTGGTCGTTGTATTAACGATATCAATCGGGAATTAACGTAAGAACGTGGGGAGGGCGAACCTCCTGGTGAGCCGCATGAGAGCGAAAAGCAATCTCATTTTCGCGGCTCGTCGGGAGACTCGCCCTCCCCTTTCATTTGTCTAAATATGAATGGCGCGGCCATCAACCGCTAACGCGGCTTCTTTGATGGCTTCGGGTAAGGTCGGGTGCGCGTGAACCGAACGGGCGATGTCTTCGGCGCTGGAATGAAACTCCATCGCGATGGCGCCTTCGGCGATGATATCCGACGCGCGCGCCGACATGATGTGCATGCCTAACATGCGGTCGGTTTTGGCGTCGCTGATGATTTTGACCATGCCTTCTTCTTCGTCCATACAGCGGGCGCGCCCGTTCGCCATAAAGGGAAACTTGCCGACTTTATATTCGACGCCTTTGTCTTTGGCTTGCTCTTCGGTAATGCCGACGCTAGCGACTTCGGGGTGGGTATACACGACGTTTGGAATCGCGTCATAATTGACGTGCGCCGCGATCCCCGCCATGCGCTCAACGGCGGTCATGCCTTCTTCTTCGGCTTTGTGGGCGAGCATTGGCCCTGCAATCACATCGCCGATGGCGAACACGCCTTTGACGTTGGTTTCATAATGCTCGTCAACTTCAATGCGTCCCCGGTCGCTGACCTTTACGCCTGCTGCGTCAAGATTCAACCCGTCGGTGCAGGGCTTGCGTCCAACCGCGACTAACAGTTTGTCGCAGTCCAGCGTTTCGTCGCCGTCGGGGCCTTTGAGCGACAGTTTGACGCCGTTCTTGGTGACCTTGGCGGTATCGGCCTTGGTTTCCATCTTGAATTTCAGGCCTTGTTTTTCCAGCGATTTTTTCAGCGCGACGGTCATCTCAAGGTCCATCAGCGGCATGATATTGGGCGTCAATTCAATGACGGTGACTTCCGAACCGAGCCGGTTCCAGACCGAGCCAAGTTCTAACCCAATCGCCCCTGCGCCGATGACCACCATGCGTTTTGGAACTTCGCCAAAGCATAGCGCCTCGGTTGAACTGACAATGCGTTCGCCGTCGAAAGGCAGGTTCGGCAATTCGATCGGAACGCTGCCGCTGGCGATGAGGATGCGTTTGGTCTTGTATTGTTTCTTTTCTTTGCCGTCTTCGACTTCAACGGTGGTGGCGCCAACCACTGACCCCAATCCCATCAATTTGTCGACTTTGTTTTTGCGAAAGAGACCGTTGATGCCGCCAGTCATAATTTTGACGATTTTTTCTTTGCGCCCAATCATGGCGCTCACGTCAAAGTCTAACTGGCCGATCTTAACGCCGTGTTTATGCAGAGAATTTTTTGCTTCATAGAAATGATGGCTTGAATCCAACAGCGCTTTGCTGGGGATGCAGCCGACGTTTAGGCAGGTTCCGCCGAGGTATTGTTTGTCGACGCAAGCGGTTTTGAAGCCCAACTGTGCGGCGCGAATGGCGGCGACGTATCCGCCGGGGCCGGCGCCGATCACGATCAGATCATATTGCGTATTACTCAAGATTCGCCTCCGTTAAATTTCCAACATCATGCGAGCCGGGTCTTCGATCAGTTGCTTAATTTTCACCAGAAACGAAACCGATTCCTTGCCGTCGACGAGACGGTGGTCATAGGTCAGCGCAACGTACATCATGGGGTGGACTACCACTTCGTCGCCCACGGCAACGGGGCGGCGCTCAATAGCGTGCATTCCCAGGATGGCGGCTTGGGGCGGGTTCAAAATCGGCGTTGACAGCATGGAGCCGTACACGCCGCCGTTGGTAATGGTGAAGGTGCCGCCGCTGAGCTCTTGAATGTTGAGTTTGCCGGCGCGGGCGGCTTTGGCCATGCGCTTGATTTCAAATTCGATCTGGGCGAATGACAAACTTTCCGCATCGCGTAAAACGGGGACGACCAGTCCACGCTCGGTGCTGACCGCCATGCCGAGCTGAATGTGCTGGTGGTAAACGATGTCGTCGCCTTCGATGCTGGAGTTTATGCGCGGGAACTCGCGCAACGCAATCCCACAGGCGCGGACGAAGAATGACATCAGGCCGAGCGAGACGCCGTGGACTTCGTCAAAGCGCTCGCGGTATTTTTCGCGCAACGCCAATACCGCTGACATGTCGATTTCATTGAACGTGGAAAGCGACGCCGTTGTTTGTTGGGCGGAAACCAATCGTTGCGCAATGCGGCGGCGAATCTTCGTCATTGGAACGCGCTTGACGCCGTCCTCAGGGAACTCCATCGAATGCTTGATTTGGGTCTGCGTCGAAATTTTTGGGATTTCCGCTTCCGGCGCCGGAGCGGATTCATCCAGATGAGGTTCGGGCGCTTTTTTCATTTCGCTGGCAGGCTTGCCTTTTGCCGGTTCTTCTTTTTTGGGAGATTTCTTTTGTTTAGTTTCGAGAAATGAAAGCACGTCTTCTTTAATGATGCGTCCGCCGCGCCCACTGCCGTGAATGTCGGCGGGATTTAGATTATGTTCTTCGATCAGGCGTTTGACGGCGGGGCTGAGATCGGCTTTTGCGCCTGAGTCGCTGCTCGACTCGCTCGCGGGCGCTGCTGTTTGCGCCGGTGCGCTCGATTCATCGACCTCTGCAACAATAGCGCCGACCTCAATCGTCTCGCCTTCTTTGTGCAGAGTTTTCAATACGCCTGCCGAGGGCGAAGGCAGCTCAAAGTCCGCCTTGTCGGTTTCCATCAAACAGAGCGGCTCGTCTTTATCCACCTTGTCGCCATCGTGTTTGAGCCATTGGATTAACGTAACTTCTGTGACGGATTCCCCTACTTGGGGTATTTTAACTGGAGTGGCCATTCGTATCGCTCCTTGGTATCGCTCTTCCCTTAAACAGCATATCGCCGAACCAGAATCATCCAAAGTTTAATCTTTGAACGCAGTCTGGATAATCTCTTTTTGTTCGCCCAAGTGAATGGACAGATAGCCGTGGGCCGGGCTGGCGGCGGCGTCCCGGCCTACGTATCGCAGTTTGGCCCCCTTGGGCAACATGCGGCGTAAACGCGGTTGAATGAAAGTCCAGGCGCCCATGTTTTTGGGTTCTTCTTGCACCCAGAAAATTTCTTTGAGTTGTTTGTGTTCAAGCAATATTTTTTTCATTTCTTTAAGCGGGAACGGATATAACTGTTCGATTCGTACAACTGCTGCGGTTTTATTGTCGCTGTCTTCACACTCGCTTTGCAACTCATAATAAATCTTGCCGCTGCAGACGATCAAGCGGGTGACCGCTTCCGGGTCGAGATGGTTCCCGTCGGGAATCACGGCTTGAAACCCGCCCTTGGTCAATTCCGTGACGGATGAGACCGCCAGCCGATGACGCAGCAAACTTTTGGGGCTCATAATTACGAGCGGTTTGCGGAAGTCGCGTTTCATTTGCAACCGCAGCAGGTGGAAGATTTGCGCGGGCGAGGTCGGGTAGCAAACCTGAATATTCTGATCGGCGCACATTTGCAGGAATCGCTCTAAGCGCGCGCTGGAGTGGTCGGGGCCTTGGCCTTCATACCCGTGCGGCAGCAGCAGAACGATGCCGCTCATTTTTTGCCATTTTGATTCGGAACTCACGATAAACTCGTCGATGATCGCTTGGGCGCCGTTCACAAAATCGCCGAACTGGGCTTCCCAAATGACCAGTTGATGGGGGTCTGCGGTGCTGATGCCGTATTCGAATCCCAACACTGCCAGTTCGGAGAGCATGGAATTGACGACGGTGAAATTGGCTTGGTTCTTATCGAGATTTTTCAGCGGCACATACGGTTCGCCGTTTTCGTAATCATACCAGACCGAATGGCGGTGGCTAAATGTTCCGCGTTCGCTGTCTTGTCCGGCGATGCGGACTTCGACGCCTTCAGCCAACAGTGTTCCAAAGGCCAACATTTCGGCGCATCCCCAGTCCATTGGGTCTTCGCCTTCCACCATTTTTTGACGGAGCCCTTGCAGACGCTGCAATTTGGGGTGAATGGTAAATCCGGGCGGAACCCGCGTCGCTTTGGCGGTGATGGACATCAGCGCGTCTTGTTCAACGCCGGTATCCATGCTCCAGTGTTTGCCATTGGCTTTTCCAATGCCGTCCCACCGCTCGTCGCTTGAGGCGGTATGGTCGAGCGGTCGCGCTTCACGGGCGTCTTCAAGCGCAGTATCCAGCCGCTTTCGAACATCCAGGCGAATTTTCTCGACTTCGCCCGGCGTGATTTTGCCCTCATGGACCAAGCGGTCCGCATAGAGTTTCGCCGTGGTGGGATGGTTGCGTATATCTTTGTACATCATGGGTTGAGTGTAAGTGGGGTCGTCGGTCTCATTGTGACCGTAGCGACGATAGCACATTAAGTGAATCAACACGTCAACCTTAAATTGCTGACGAAACGCAATCGCCAAACGCGAAGCGTGAACGACCGCTTGAGGGTCGTCTGCATTTACGTGGAACACCGGCGCCTGGATGGTTTTCGCAACGTCGGTGGGGTAGGGCGTAAAGCGCGTTTGCAACGGCGTTGCGGTATAGCCCAACTGGTTGTTAACGATGATGTGGATCGTCCCGCCGGTTTTGTAGCCCGGCAGTTCGGAGAGGCTCAATGTTTCGGTGACGACGCCTTGTCCGGTGAACGCGGCGTCGCCGTGAATTAAAATGGGGACGACTTTCTTGCGCTCAACGTCGCCCCGGTATTGCTGTTTGGCGCGGACAATGCCCTCAATGACGGGGTTGACCAATTCCAGGTGGCTGGGGTTGGCGCTGAGGCTCAAGCGAACCTGCTTTTTGTTGGCAGTCATTCTTTCACAGAAATAACCCATGTGATATTTGACGTCGCCGTCGCCTTCGGTGGGTTTCACGAATTTGCTTTCTTCAAATTCGCTCAGCAGCATTTCGTAGGGTTTGCCCAGGACATGAGTGAGTACGTTCAGGCGCCCGCGGTGGGCCATGCCCATGACGATTTCATCGGCGTCTTTGTCAGCGCTGACTTCGATGAGGGTGTTCAGCAAGGGCAGCAAGGATTCGCCGCCTTCGAGCGAGAACCGTTTTTTGCCTAAGAAGCGGGTTTGAAGAAAGTTTTCAAACTCTTCAGCTTCGATCACGCTTTTTAAAATGTCGTGGCAGATGCTAGAGTCAAACTTGGGCTGGTTGTAGATCGGCTCCATGCGTTGTTCGAGCCAGACGCGCTGCACCAAGTCGGGAATTTCGGTGTATTGCACCGCGAACGTACCGCAGTAGGTTTTCTGGAGTTTGTCGATGAGGTCGCGCAGCGTACCATCCGTCTTGCCGAGAAAACCGCCGTGGCTGACATGATGGTCGAGATCAGCATTGGTCAGTCCAAATTCAGACAATTTCAACAAAGGGTGGGTGGTGCGGTTGTGACCGAGTGGATCAAGGTTCGCAATCAAATGGCCTAATTCGCGATACATGTGGACGAGAGCGTACACGCCTTTGGTTGACGCCTGCCCGGGTTTCGTTTCAGACGTAACTTGTTGTTGAACATCTGTCGGCAGGTTCTCGATGCGTACGCCGCTGCCGTTGTTGGGAAGAACGCCCGATACGTCGCTCGCCAGTTCGATGCCGGCGAAAAAGGCGCGCCAGTGTTCATCCAGCGAACGAGGGTCTTTTTGATATTCCTGGTAGAGCGCTTCGATGTAATCTGAATTGGCGCGATTGACAAAATCCAAAGAATCCATGTTTTTATCGTCCCTTACAGTTTACGGCAACGGTTTTTCAACAAAAAAAAGAGGCTCCTATAGAAGCCTCTTTCGTGTCAGGTTTTGTTTTGGTTGTACGGATAAACAAATGGATGACGCCAATAAACAATTAGCGGTCAATTGAAGAAAAAAACGGTTCCAGAATGAGCATTGCAGCCGCGCTAAATCATCCATGTCAAGAGTCTAAAAATATCCTGTTTAAATTTGAACCGGGCGCTCATTCGCCAGAAGAGCCCTATTGTGCTGTTTTATTTGAATTTATGCTGATTCAAACATATCATAACAAAAGAATTACGCCTATTTATTAGATTTTAACCACAATAATATGGAAATTCAATTCAGTTATTCATTTATTCTTCATTTTTTGTATCAACGTAATCAATTTTACCGGGGATGTTCCCTTTTATCACAAAATGCCTGGTGGTAGAATTTATATTCTATATGTAATGTAGAATAAAAGGTGGGCGCGCATTGGATATGCCAAAGCGCATTCCCGCTTTGGTGCAATGTGCTATGCTATTCGGCGTTCACACAGAAACGAGCAGGAGTTGGCAAACGTATGTCCGTAGAAGATATCAAAAAAGAGAGCAAACGGCTTCGAGGCGGCATCAATCAGACTTTGGCAGGTTCCGTTGACCATTTTGAAGAAGACGATTACCAGTTGCTGAAGTTTCACGGCATTTATCAGCAAGACAACCGCGACGCCCGCGTTGAACGCCGCAAGCAAGGTCTCGACCGCGAACACATTTTTATGGTGCGCAGCCGCATCCCCGGCGGGCAAGTGACAGCCAAGCAATATTTGATTCATGACGAGGTGGTCGGCAAATTTGGCAACGGCAGTTTGCGCATTACTTCGCGCCAGGGGCTGCAAGTTCACTTTGTCGTAAAAGGTGAATTGAAAGACTGCGTCCATGCGATCAATGAATCCGGCATCACCACCTGGGGCGCGTGCGGCGACGTGGTGCGCAACGTCATGGGCGCGTCTAGCCCCATTCAAGACGCCGCGCATCAGGATATCTGGAAACTGTCTTCCGAACTTGCGGAAACATTCAAATCCCATAGCCAGGCGTATAGCGAAATCTGGTTGAACGGTGAAAAACTCGATACGCCCGGCAGCGAAGACGAACCCATCTACGGCGAGTTTTACTTGCCGCGTAAATTCAAATTTGGCGTCGCGGTCCCGCCGCGCAACGATACCGACCTGTATACCAATGACGTTGGCTTGGCGCCTCATGTTGAAAACGGCGCAGTGGTTGGTTATACGCTGATCGTCGGCGGCGGCATGGGCATGAGCCACGCCAAAAAGAATACCCGCCCCATTTTGGGCAAACCCATGTTCTATATTGAACGCGCCCATGTCGTCGATCTGTGTAAGGCCATCGTGTTGACGCAGCGCGACCTCGGCAACCGCGAAGACCGCAAGCAGGCGCGGATGAAATATCTAGTCGAAAAACTCGGCGTCGAAGCCTTTAAAAAAGAAGTGGTCTCGCGCCTTGATGACGGCATTCAAGTGTCTGAACCCAAGCCATTGGTTTGGAACACAACCGGCGACTTGTTGGGTTGGAACGAACAGGGCGACGGCAAACTTTTTCTTGGCCTATGGGTCCCCGAAGGACGCATCATCGACAGCGATGAAGGCAATTACCGCAGCGCGATTCGCGCCATAGTTGAAACCTATTCGACGCCTGTGCGCCTGACCCCGAATTGCAACATCATTTTTTGCGATGTTGATCCCAAACATAAAGACGCAATCAACGCTCTGTTGAAAGAACATAACGTAACCTTGGACGATAGTTTTTCTGAAGCGCGTCGCCTAGGGATGGCTTGCGTATCCTTGCCTACCTGTGGTTTGGCGCTGGCAGAAAGCGAACGCGTGTTTCAAGGCGTTCTGGATGAAATTGACGTTCACCTACGGGAACTCGGCCTGGACCAAGACCCGATCTTGATCCGCATGACGGGCTGTCCGAACGGGTGTGCGCGTCCGTATAACGCTGACATTGCGTTCGTGGGCAAATCGCCGGGTAAGTATGTCGTCTTTGTTGGCGGGTCGCATCGCGGAGACCGTTTGGCTGCGTTAGACAAAAAAATGGCGGATATCAAAGACATTCCCGGTTTGGTTCGCGGCTATCTTGATGAATACGTCAGCAACCGAAACGAAGGCGAGTGTTTCTCGGATTATTGGGGGCGCGCCCATGTTAAAGATGCGAACCCATCGCCCGAGCAGTTTCATCAAGAGCCAGCATCAAACTAAATCCACATGAAACTACAGAACCCAATGGATATCACTGTCCCCGCCTCCGCGTATGGAGGCGGGCTGGTGTTTCCCTATTTAGAGCATCAACCGCAGCTGGGCGAAAATGTGTTTATTGCGCCCAATGCGTCGGTCATTGGCGAGACTACGCTTGGCGATGAGGTCAGCATCTGGTTTGGCGCGGTACTACGCGGCGATATCGCTCCCGTATCAGTCGGGCGGGGCAGCAACATCCAAGACAACGCCGTCTTGCATGTCGGTGATGACGAACCATGCTTCGTCGGTGAAAACGTGGTGGTCGGGCATCAGGCGCTTTTGCATGGTTGCACGGTTGAGGATGATTGTCTGATCGGCATGGGCGCCATTGTGTTGAACCGGGCGGTCATCGGTCGCGGCTCGTTGGTTGGCGCAGGCGCCCTGGTTACGCAAGGAACAATTATCCCCCCAAACAGCCTCGTGGTCGGCTCGCCCGCAACCGTCAAGCGCGAGTTGAAAGACGACGAACGCCAGCAACAGGCTGTATACGCCGCGAAATACGTGGAGGTCGCCCATAATTACCGACTAAATTTCTCGACTTAATCCCCCTGTATTCCTAAGTTTAGTCTTTTCAAATTGAAAGCATTTCTCTCTCAAATAGAGAGAGATGTGCATTTCCCTCAATTTCCCATTTTTTTGTCCGAAAATAGATAGTGAACGAAATCGTAGATGAATGAATCAGTTAGATCGTCAAAAACGCCCTTGAGGCATAAATAGAGAAACTGGAATGATTATTGAAGTTCTACAGATCGAGGGCATTGGGATTTCGGAGATTAAGGCCATGACTGTCGCAGAACGAATTTTAGAAAATATCTTTGAACCGGTCCACGAATTTGGTCCGTATACTCCTATATTGCTTGGACTCGCAGTTATCGTTGCGTTCATTCTATCCGCCTGGATCGTGTTTGAATTGGTTTCGATGAACCGCGATAAATCTGCGAAACGGACGCGCTTTGACCAAAACGTGGGGCGTATGAACCTCTCCCGCAAAGAGAAGACCTACTTGCTCCAAGCGGCGATGGCGGGCAATCTGCATGATCCCAACCGTTTGCTGCGCCGCCCTAGCGAATTTGACCGTTGGATGTCGCGCTTTGAAGCAAACGGCAACCCCGAAGAACGTCGCATCATTGAGGCATTGCGTAAAAAACTGTTCGGCGCCCAATCAAAATCAAGAGGATGGAAATCAACCAGAGATTTCGACCCTGGCTGGCGGATGTCCATGAGGGTTAGCGGTCATCGCGAGTCATTGGTTGAAGGCTTTCTGGCCAGTGTTGACAACGATGGCTTGGTTTTGTCGATTAACTCCATTTCATTTAAGGGAGAGAAGACCGATTGGTTGACTGATGGCATTGCCAAGGGAATCATGGTGCGGCTGCAGGGTAAGAAGCGCACAATCCATGTTCCTCTCGAACCTCAAAGCCGGCTGGAGATTCATTTGACGGCGCCGGATGGACAGGTGTTTAACTTCTCGACGTACTTGCAATCGGCGATTCCCGGCCCGCAAAAAATGCTGGTCTGCGACCATAGCAACATGATTCACCTGCGCGGCAAACAACGACCTGGACTGGTGAAGAAAAACCTCAACGCTTCTGCGGTGCGCAGCGTTGTCTAATTGATAAAAAAATGGTTCATCCGGTTTGTGAGTACTGCATTGTTGGATGGCTATGATTACGAAAACGTGTTCAGGCATGGGTGCAACTCTGAGAGCGCCTGTGTATAAGGGCCTGAAAGCCCGCACTGAAGCGAGCAGAGTCATACCCATGCCACATGCAGCCAAATCTCAATTCAATTTATAAAAAAAGTATCCAAATTTACGGAAGAACCAGAAAATTGAATTGCTCTCGCCCCTGTGTGGATAACGCGCAGGGGCGTTATAAGGGCAATGTCATTTAAGGGGTGGCAAGGGCAAGGCGTCGCGAAGTCTGCCTGACGCAGGCAGGCGACGGCAGCCCTTGATGCAACAAAACTAAAACATATCAGCTATGTAGGGGCGCAACGCGTTGCGCCCGAATCCCCCCTGGCGCTTTCAGCGCCGTCCCCCCTTAAAAAGGGGGCTAAAAGTCTTAAGTCAATGACATTGGTTATTAGGGCGGCTATTGAATCTTGGGGCGCTGAGGTCAAACTTACCTTTATCAGCAGCTAGACTGCGATGTATCTCATCTCGTCTATGACATCAATGCGACTTTCATCACAAAGGGGGAGGCACGGCATGGATTATAATGCTCGCGCTGAAAACGGCGTTTTAGTCATTGATCTTCTCGAAGAAAATATCGACGCAGGCAACGCCAAGCGCTTTAAGGTTGAGATACTGAAAGTGCTTGAGCCTTATCCCAAAGCAGTGCTGAATCTGTCTCCCATCCGTTTTATGGATAGTTCGGGTCTGGGCGCGATGATTTCTTGTTTGCGTCGTCAACAAGAAGCCGACGGTGATTTAAAACTTGCCGGGCTTAAGTCGCCTGCGCTGGATTTGTTCAGACTGGTTCGGATGGACCGCATCTTTGAACTCTACGATACTGTCGAAGACGCTGTTCAGTCGTATGAGGTTTGATTTCGGATGCGGCATTGTATCGTTCCTCGGAGGCGTTTACACTAGTGAGATATGGAACCAATCAAGGAGACCGGTATGCTGCCTCAGGCTCCTGAATAAAAACTAACGGTTACTTTGCAACCCTTTCATCAATGCTACCAGTTCAATCATAGAATTCACAAAGAATACATTTTGGGTCTCGTCTGAAATGGACTGAAGATTTGCGCTCTCCCAAAATCGACCTCCAATCACTAAATAGGCGCCGCATTTTTCTGTGGCTTCCGCCAGTTTTTTAATGTCTAATTTAATGCTGACTCCACGTTTTAAATAGCTGATGCTAAGCCAAACCATAAAGGGTTTGTGTTCTTTTAATGCGGTATGAAAGACTTCAAATGGCGTATTGGGCCCAAAATTTATCGGGGCAAACCCTTCGGATAATAAAGTCGTAGCGACCAGAAACGAAGGAACTATATAGGGATCACTTGAAGGCGCCCCTCCAAAAACGACTGGGGAATTTCGCTTTGTTTCAAACATCGCTTTAAAAACGCTTAAGGCGTTAATACAGATATCCGTCGCTCGATGTTCGACTCCAATGCCGTTCTCGTTATGCTTCCAGAGTTCTCCAATTCGTTCCATCGCATAGGGAATCGTATTGTCGCAAATTTCTGCAACGCTCATTCCACTTAGATATAGCAGCATGATGTAACCACGGGCTTTCTCTAACTCGCCGTTTTCTAAGAACGCATAGAAGCGGTCATTTTCTGTGCCGGGAACCCAAACTTCATTTGCGACATGCCGTAAGTCCGAAAATCCGAATATTTCAGGGTTCTCTAATTGAATTTTATTACTTCGTACAAAGCGGATTGCTTCTTCCAGCGAAATTTTGCGGTGGCCTCCGATTGTCTTTATCGCTTGGATTTTACCGTCGTCAACCCAGCGTTTAACCGACGATTCGCTTCGATTGATTGCTGCTGAAAATTCTTTTGGGGACAGGATCGATCGCAATATCTTCAACCTTTTCGGATGTTTATCTCTTTGCATGAACGTTATTACAACCATGCAAGGCGGCGTGAGGCTAATATATTTGTGATTATAACTTGACTTTGTTACAATTCTAGGTACTTTATACACATTGAGTGAACGTTTATTCGTTCGTTTTGGTTGTGGATTAAATACCAGAGCAAGGAAATGATGAAATGAGTATGGTTAGGATCGCCGTTTTGTTCATTCTCATTCTAAGCGTCTCGATAGAAGGGCGGGAAACGATGCGTACAGTCGAAACCGAAACGGTTTTATTTGATTTTCAACACAAAGAAATGATCAATGTATTTTTCATTACCAATGATTCTGTAATGGGTGGAAAGTCTCAGAGTCGTCTTTCATGGAACGATCAAGGGCGATTGACATTTACAGGAGACGTTTCGCTTGAAAACAATGGAGGATTTGCGTCCTTTCGATCAAAAAATATTGATTTTGAATTGAAGGGCCAAAATTATCTAAGCGCAAGCATTATTGGAGACGGTAAGCGTTACAGGCTATCAATTGGAACAAACGAACGCCAGAGCGGTGTTTATTACTATTTTGAGTTCGACACAAAGACGGATCAAAAAGAAACCATTGTTGCGCCATTGAAAAACTTTGTCGCAAAATATCGAGGCCGCACAGTCGGGAATGCGCCCATGTTGAAAGCAGAAAACATCGCGTCGGTCGGATTAATGATCGCAGATTCTCAGCAGGGTGATTTTTCGGTAGAAATTGAATGGATCAAGGCGACATTTGATGCAAATAATGAGAATGAAAACCAGGAAAGAAAAAAGTGACAAAAAATAAACAAAAGATAGCGGTCGTTGGTGCAGGCGTTGCGGGCATTACTGCTGCGCATGTTCTTCAACGAGAATATGACGTAACAATTTTTGAAAAAAATAATTACTTGGGCGGCCATACCAATACAATCGTTATTCAAGACGGCCCAGACGCTGGCGTTGCGGTTGATACGGGATTTATCGTGCTTAATGACGAGACCTATCCGACCTTTCATCGCTTGCTTCAACAACTCGGTGCGCCGGTTCGCAATAGTGATATGTCATTTGGATTTCATTGTGAGAAAACCGGACTGCAATATTGCGGAGATAATTTGAATTCAATATTTGCGCAAAGAAAAAACCTATTGAATGTTCAACATTGGAAAATGTTATTTGATATTCAAAAATTCGGAAAAGTTGGGTGTGAACAATTAGAAAACAATAATATTGATTCACTTACATTAGGCGACTTTGTGCAGAAATGTGGTTTTTCAGACAGCTTTATTGAAAACTATATTGCTCCAATGGGCGCAGCCATCTGGTCTACGCCTAGTAAAGAGGTGATGCGTTTTCCTGCCAAAACATTTTTGGAGTTTTTTAAACATCATGGATTGCTTTCGCTTAAGCCGCCGCAATGGCAAACCGTTATTGGAGGCAGCCATACATACATCAAAAAATTTATTGAACAATTTAAGGGCCGCTTCAATTTAAATCATTCAATCAACAAAGTTGTTAGAAACAATAATGGCGTTACGCTTGAATTATCCAATGGCGAGAAACAAGAATTTGATTGCGCCGTTATGGCGTCTCATGCAAATGAAACATTTAAAATTCTCAACGATCCAACGCCCGATGAACAGAGATTATTAGGCGGTTGGAGGTACGTCAAAAATAAAGTCGTACTACATACTGATTCATCCGTCATGCCTTCCAATCATCGAGCCTGGGCTTCGTGGAATTATAAACGAGAATACATTGAAGATGGCAATAATGCGCTTTCAATGACCTATTATATGAACCGTTTGCAAGGGTTAGATTCAAAGAAGAAATATTTTGTTACATTGAACAGCCATAAGAAAATTGATCATAAAACGATAATCAAGGAAATCGAATATACACACCCATTGTATGATTTCGATTCTGTACACACGCAAAGTGAATTACACAAACTGAACGGTATAAACCATACATATTTTTGCGGGAGTTATTTTGGTTACGGGTTTCATGAAGATGCGGTCAAGTCAGGTCTGCAAGTCGCGAACCTGTTTGGTTTAGATTTATGAAATCAAAAATTTTTCATTGTCAGGTCATGCATGCACGTCTTCATCCAATGGAGCACCATTTTGTGTATCCGCTTTATATGTATGCTCTTGATTTGAATGAATTGGAGCGACTTGATAATGAAAACCCTTTGTTTGGATATAACCGCTTTCGGCCTGTTTCGATTTACGATAAAGATTATTTAAACAAGGAAGACGGCTCGATTCAAACAAAGTTATTTACGCTTTTATCATTACATGGTTTCTCTGAAGAGATAAAGCAAGTCGTTCTATTAACGTCGGCTCGGTATTTTAATTACGTCTTTAATCCAGTGAGTTTTTATTATTGCTATAAAAATGATGGATCGCTTGCTTGCGTCGTCGCAGAGGTGAATAACACATTCAAAGAAAAGCATGTGTATGTTCTTTCAAGAAGCCAAGAGAGCAATTTGAAAAAATACACGCGCTATTCAGTTGATAAGCAATTTCATGTGTCGCCGTTTAATGATATGCAAGGGGCGTACGAATTTCATTTTGCGGATGTCACTGATTCAATCGATATCCATCTTGACCTAATGAAACAAGGCCAAGCGTCTCTTAAAACGCGGTTGTGGGGAAATACCGTTCCACTTACGGCAAAGAACTTGTTTTTTACTTTAATACAACAGCCATTTGTTCCCTGGTTTACAATGCCAAGAATCGTTTGGCAAGCTGCGAAACTCTATTATGGAAGGAAGTTAAAGGTGTATTCAAAACCCAATCCAAGCAATGTAATGACAGTGCGCCATGCTCAAATGCCTTTGATAGACAAATGCTGCGCAATAATGATCAAAAAAGTTTTAACTAATGTTAAGAATGGTTGTTTGCAATTGATTCTAACTGACCATTCTGTTGAGTTTTATGGTGATTTACATTCAAGACAACGCGTAAGTATAAAAGTGAACCATTCTTGTTTTTTTCGCAAGGCTGTTTTGGGTGGAAATATCGGCTTCGGAGAATCGTATGTTGCTGGAGATTGGGATACGGATAATTTAACGAAATTACTTGTGTTTTTCTTGGAAAACCAAACTTATTTAAACAACTTTGTTTTAAGGTCTGCCTGGCTTGGACGTGCAGCGAATCGCGTTATGCATTCTTTTCGAAAAAATACTCTTGTGAGAAGTCGCGAGAATATTCTAGCGCATTATGATTTAAGCAACGATTTCTTTAAAATCTTTCTTGACGATACGATGACTTATTCATGCGCTCAGTTTAATAGTGAACAAGAAAACCTACAGCAAGGCCAGATCAATAAGATAAATTTAATGATTGAAAAAGCGAAAATTACCTCCAATGATCACGTTTTAGAGATTGGTTCCGGTTGGGGAAGTTTTGCGATTCAGGCGGTAAAGCAAACTGGTTGCCGCGTTACAACAATCACGTTATCTGCTGAGCAACTCAAAATGGCAAGAGACCGTGTTAAAGAAGAAGGATTGCATGATCGGATTGACGTCCTGAATTGTGATTATCGTAATATGACGGGGCGCTTTGATAAAATTATTTCAATTGAAATGATTGAAGCCGTTGGCCATGAGTATTTGGGCGAGTATTTCAAGCAACTCGACAAATTATTAAATCCGGATGGGGCAGTTGTTATACAAGCAATTGCTGTAATAGATCAAAACTATGAATCATACAGAAGAGAGAGCGATTGGATCCAGAAACATATTTTCCCTGGGGGCGTTGCGCCTTCATTACATGTTATTGCTGAAAATGCAATGAAGAATTCACGTTTTTTTATCGACCATGTAGAAAATATTGGAATGGATTATGCTCGTACGTTGCGTGAGTGGAAACAGACATTTCTATCTAAAAAGAAAAACGTAGCGGATATGGGATTTGATGATGAATTTATCCGAAAGTGGGAATATTATTTTTCTTATTGTGAAGCGGGCTTTCTCACTCGAATATTAAACACCTATCAAATTGTCTTTAAACGACCTGAAGTTCTTTAGATAAAATAATGAATCCATTTATGATTTTTCTTTTTTGTAGTTTACTTGTTTCCTTCATTATGCTTGTTGTATTTTTCATTCAATGGAAGACGAAGGATGCAAGCATTGTTGATGTAGCGTGGTCTGCAAATTTAGCAATCCTTGTTTTAATATACGCTTTTTTTCTCGATGGTTATGCGTTGAGACAAAATGTTTTGTTTGCATTGGTCTGCATTTGGTATATTCGTTTATCATTGCACTTGCTTTTTGATCGAGTCATGGGAAAAGAAGAAGACGGACGTTATCAAAGTATACGAAAAGAATATAAAGGGAATGTTCAATTCTTTTTTCTCGGTTTTTTTCAGTTACAAGCGCTGGCTGATGCGCTGCTTTCAATCTCTTTTCTTATTGTCGCAATCAACCCCAAGCCATTTTTAGATGTTTTTGACGGTATAGCGATTGTATTATGGGCGCTTTCATTCACAGGAGGGGCAATCTCTGATTATCAACTTTCAAAATTTCGTTCAAATCCCCTCAATCGTGGGAAAACCTGCCGAGTTGGATTATGGCAATATAGCAGACATCCAAACTATTTCTTTGAATGGCTTCAATGGCTGGTGTATCCATTGCTTGCGGTTGGTTCTCCCTATTGGTATTTAACGCTGCTTGCGCCTGCCATGATGCTATATTTTATTGTATTTGTTACGGGAATTCCGACATCAGAGACTCAGGCTCTCCGCAGTCGGGGAGGCGATTATCGAGATTATCAAAATACAACGAGTCCATTCATACCATGGTTTCCTAAAAATCGTTGATTCGATTGGCCCGATGACGGTCTGAAAATCTATTTGCCCGGAACACGGCATTGTATCGTTCCTCGGAGGCGTTTACACTATTGAGATATGGAACCAATCAAGGAGACAGGTATGCTGCCTCAGGCCCCGGATGTACCAGTTTATCGTAAAGGATTCGGCCTCAAAGAAGATGTTGCGGGCGAATTACGAAAAGAATACCGTAGCGCGATGATCCAACATTTGCGTGATAATGGCTTCGAAGTGCAAGTGGACAACCTGCGAATCTTGTTAGCCAAAGAGTTCGGTTTTTGTTACGGCGTTGACCGGGCGATTGATTACGCCTACGAAACGCGCCAGATGTTTCCCGACAAAACGTTGTATATCACCTATCAGATCATTCATAACCCGCGCGTCAATTCTAAATTGCGCGAAATGGGCGTGCGTTTTTTATCGGGCGGAGAAGACGAAAACTACAGCGTTGACGACGTGACGCCTGATGATGTGGTGATTCTCCCTGCGTTTGGCGCCAGCATGGAAAAAATGGATGAGTTGAAGCAAATCGGCTGTACGATGGTCGATACCACCTGCGGCTCAGTGATGCACGTTTGGAAGCGGGTGGAGCGCTACGCGAAAGATAATTTCACGGCAATTATTCACGGCAAATATTATCATGAAGAAACCATCGCCACCGCCTCGCACGCGACAAAATTTAAAGACGGGAAGTACATTATCGTTCGCGATGAAGAAGAAGCGCAGTTTGTTTGCGACTATATTCTCAACGGCGGAGACAGAGATATTTTCTTAAGGAAGTTTGAAAAAGCGATCAGCCCCAATTTTAATCCTGATACAGACTTGAAGTGCATGGGCGTCGCCAATCAAACTACCATGTTGAGCAGCGAGTCGCTTCATATCGCCAAGATGATTCAAAAAGCGATGGAAGACCGCTTTGGCAAGGAACACATCAAAGAGCATTTCCGCTCGTTTGATACCATTTGCAGCGCGACCCAAGAGCGCCAGGACGCCATCATTGAATTGGGTTCCAAAAAACCGGATTTGATTTTGGTTGTCGGCGGCTACAACAGCAGCAACACCAATCATCTGTGTGAGATTGGTTTGAAGTATGGGCCTACATATCACATTAGCGATGTCGATGGCATTCTCTCAAGCGATGTGATTCGTCATAAACCCTTTGGCGAGAAAGAAGAAATTCAAACCGAAGGCTGGCTGCCGCAAGGTAAAGCGACGGTGGGCGTGACCGCAGGCGCTTCGACTCCTGATAAAGTGGTCGGCGAAGTGATCGACCGGGTGTTGGAATGCCGTGGATTTCGCCTGGAAGAGGTTTTTCAGAATGTGGCGCCTCTGCGGGAATCCTAATAGAAGCCTTTGAATAGCAATAAATGAACGCCTCAGATGATAGTCTGGGGCGTTTTTCATTTTTCGTAAATCTTTTGGTACTACAAAAACCGATGGGTTGCCATTAAGATAACCAAAACCGTGTATCGAATTGAGAACCATCAATGGCAAACATGAAGGGCAAACTCATCGCCGTCGAAGGACTCGACGGAGCGGGCAAGTCAACCCAGGTCTATCTATTGAAACGTTGGATGGAATTGTCCGGCGTTAAAGTCTTCTTTACGGAGTGGGACTCGTCTGTCTTGGTTAAGCGCGCGACCAACAAAGGCAAGAAACGTAACCTGCTTACTCCAACGACATTCTCGCTGATTCATTGCACCGACTTTGCCGACCGCTATGAACGTCAGGTGCTGCCGCTGTTAAAGGCGGGGTATATTGTTCTTTGCGACCGGTATATTTATACCGCGTTCGCTCGCGATGCCGTGCGCGGCTGCGACAAAGAATGGGTGCGAAAACTCTATAGTTTTGCGACTCCGCCGGATATCACTTTCTATCTTAAAGCGCCGCTTTCGATTGTTCTCGACCGCGTGATGGCCGCCAAGCCGGAGTTTCAATATCACGAGGCGGGGCTGGACCTGAATTTGTCCGACGACACCAACACCAGTTTTTCGCTGCTGCAAAAAGAACTGCAAAAAGAATATGAAGGCATGATTTCTGAATATAAATTTCAGGTTGTGAATGCTGGAACGCCCATCGAAGAGTTGCAGGAACAAATGCGTGAAGTTGTATCAAAGCGCATCGACTTTTCCAACTACCAATGGAGGACAAAAGCATGAAGTCCTCGACGAAATCCAAGAAAAAATTCTATGGACGCGGCATTCCCGCCGTCAATTTGAAAGAGCTGAGCGGCAAATTGATCGCAATCGAAGGCGCTGACGGCTCGGGGCGTTCGACGCAAATCAACATGTTGCGCGATGGTTTAGAAAAAGAGGGCTACGCGACCGTACACGTTGGGCTGAGCCGCTCGACTTTGGTGAGTGAGGAACTCGAAAAAGCCAAAGACGGCAATGTGTTGGGGCGCCGTACGATGGCGCTGTTTTATGCGACCGACTTTTGCGACCAACTCGAAAATGTTATTATCCCTGCGCTGCGTTCGGGGTATATCGTCATTGCCGACCGCTATATCTATACGCTGATGGTTCGTGATATTGTCCGTAAACTTGAATCGGATTGGATCGAGTCGCTATATGGGATTGCGATCATACCCGATGCAGTATTTTATTTGCGCGTAAGCCCTGACAATTTACTGGAGCGTACGTTTCAAAAGAGCCGTACGCTCGATTATTGGGAATCGGGCATGGACATCGGGCTTTCGCTCGATATGTTTGAAAGTTTTAAAAAATATCAGCGGCTGATTCAAATGGAATTTGCGAAAATACAAGACCGCTATGATTTTGAAGTCATCAATGGAAACCGGTCTGCAACCGCAATTGGGAAAGAGTTGCAGGAAAAAGTGTTGGCTGTGTTGTCAGAATAATTCGCCAAAAAGCGAGGGGTAGAGAATGGCTGCAAGCGCCGGACAAAAAAATCATGTGGTTGGAATTGACCTGGGCGGGACCAAAATCCTCTCCGCCGTTGTTGATCGAGAAGGCAATGTTCTTTCACGCGCCAAAAAGAAAACCAAGGCGCAGCGCACTTCAGATGAAATTTTGCTGCGGCTCGAAGAATGCAGCCGCGAAGCGATTGAAGCCTCCGGCGTCCCGGCGAGTGAAATTGCCGCTGTGGGCATCGGTTCGCCCGGTCCGCTTGACCCGATCACAGGCTGTATTCTCGAAACACCGAATTTGAACTTAAGCAATGCGCCGATTGCGCCCTACCTCATTGAGAAATTAGCCATGCCCGTTTTTCTCGATAACGACGTAAACGTGGGCACTTTCGGTGAATTCACCTATGGCGCCGCCAAAGGAAAACAGCATGTCATTGGCATCTTTCTTGGAACCGGCGTCGGCGGCGGCGTGATTTTAAACGGCGAGCCGTTTCACGGCGCGAGTTTGAATGCGGGAGAATTGGGCCACACCAAAATTGTTGCGTACGGTGACAAATGCGGCTGCGGCGACCGGGGCTGCCTCGAGGCGTACGCCAGCAAAACCGCCATGATTAAACGGATTAAAAAACGCATCAGTAAAGGCAAAAAGTCAATTCTAACGGACCTGACGAACGGCGATTGGACAAAACTCACCAGCAGCGTATTCGTCAAGGCGATTGAAGCCAACGACAAAATCACCGTCAATGAAATTCATCGCGCTTCAAAATACACGGGCGTTGCGGTCGGCAGTTTGATGAATATTCTCAGCCCTGAAATGGTGGTCATCGGCGGCGGTTTGGTCGAAGCGCTTGAGGCCCAGATCATGCCGGACATTCGCTACCACGCTGAGCGCAATTGCTTCCCGATCATGTCTGAAAAATGCGAGATTGTCCCCGCGATGTTGGGCGATGACGCAGGCATTCTCGGCGCCGCCGCGATTGCATGGAAGCGGCTCGAAAGCGCTTAATCTCTAGAAACGATCTCAACAATACTTGCGCCGTTACTTGCGCCGTTATTGAACTCGGCGTGGGCGCCAGATCGGTTCTGTCTGTATGAGACCTGTTTTGATTGCTGCGTGGCTTTTTGTTTAATTTATGAATTGAACGTAGCCGTGTTTTTCTAAAAAGGTAAACCAGGCTGGAATGCACTCGCGAAATTGAGGGATTTCCAGCCGCACCAGCCGCTCGATTTCTCCAATCGGGCGTTCTCCATTCGCCAGCCACCACGCCAAGGTGTAAGGCGCGTTGGTGCGAGGCGAGCGCCGGACCGGCGATGTCCATTGGTCGTAAGGCAAGGCGTCTAAGGTAATGGCGCCGATTGTCTCGCCGATACGTTTTGGGATGCGGTCGTCTTCGTGCGAATGGTCGATGGGTTCTTCCGGCAAAAAGTCAACTTCCAACGCTGCGGCGCGGGTTTGCAAGTGAGCGCTGACGGCAGCGATCGCCGAATCGGTAAGGTCCCCAATGGTGTAGTTTAATTCGCGTACTACGTTCCACTCGGGGCATTCGTGCGCGTGCGGGTCAATTTGTCCGAGGCTTTGCAGCGCAGCGGCTTCAGCGTTCTTTCGCCCCGCCAAGCGCAAACGCGCGTCACGCCAGATTTCGTGCAAGTCCGCCGCGCTTTTCGCTTCGTCGGCTTTGTCCATCCAGTGGTCAACTTCAGTCCAGATATTTTCTTGCGCGAGGCGGTAATTCCATTGCGACAAAATTGGAATATCCGGGACGCCCAATACGGACGCGATATAACCCGTCGTCGCCGTCATCACCGCAAGGTCAATACACGAGCGGCGGCTGACGGCCTCCATGGCGTCGCCCGAGGTGCTGCGTACTTCGTCGCTGGCGCCGCCGTGCAGCCAGTGAGTTGCTATGTTGATCGCCGGATCGTTCCAATGAATGTCGGCGCTCAAAGACATGGGCTTGTTTTCGAGCATTCGTTGCGGGCGCCAGTTGCTGAGGTAATCTTTTGCGATATGGCGGATTAACGCATCGCTAAAGTGGCGTAAAGGCGCGGGCGAGGTTCGCAAGGTCCAGCGGCTCCAGGCGCAATTCGGGTCGCCCGCCGCAGAATCCAAACAGAATGTCAATAAGGCGCGTTGCGCATTTTCTTTGAATTGATGCGCATACGCCAACGCGCCGTAGGGTCGCGGCGCCAGTAAAAACCGCAGCGTACGCGCGGGCTTGGGCAGCGATCCATCTTTAATAACGTCTTGTATGATGCGGGCGGCTTCGAGTAGCGCGGCGGCGGACGCGGCGTGATAATTGGCGCCGGGGCCGTTGAGCGGCGCGAGTAGCCAGGCTTCTTGTTCGTCGCTCTCTCCTTCAATTTTTGCGTCAACCATCGGCAAGACGCCGGGCTGCATGTGCGCGTCAACGAACAGGCGCAACTTGACCGGGCCTTCGGACGCTAACTGATAGAGTTCTTCGCCTTGCGCGGGAGAGACCGACAGGACGATCAATTGTTCATCGTTTTTGTGCGTTCCCCAGCCGCCGGGGCTGTTGCTGTTCGAGGGAATCCACTGCGTCCAGTCGGGATGGTTGGGCGAATTCGACCAGCATGATATCACCGCCGAGGCGCCTTTATTTGACGCCGCTTTTCGGACGGCTTCGATTTTTCCTTTGGTCAGAACAATCTTGCCCTCAACGTCGATATTGGGCAGATTGATTGAATCGTCGTTGGCGAGGCAGACCAGTTCCGCTTCCATGCCGTTGGGGGCCGTGGGCGGAGACCACATACCCAAAAAGAGGTTGTGGTCTTTTCGCTCGGCGATCACTTTTTGTTGGGGCGCAATCATCTCTAATTTCGCTTTGCGACCGTTCCATGATTTGGGCATGACGGCGTCGCCGAATTGCGTCTGTCCATCGGCGGGCAGTTCATGGACCTCGGCGGTCAATCCGGCGTCTTGAAACGCTTGTTGAGCGAACCGGGCCGACTGCATCCATCCGTCAAAATCCGATGTGTGGTTATTTTTCCAGATGGATTCGGTTTGTTCTAAAATCGCGTCGCCTGAAACGCGTTGCATAAACAGGTGAAAGATGCCTTGAAAATTCATGGAGTGGGTTCGTCTTTCTGCGCAAACAATTGTTGATCGAGCGCCTTGAGCGCTTGCATTGGGTCTGATTGCGCGTCTAATTTTGTTTGTTGCCAATTTCGTTTTTGTAATTCTTGTTGCAGACCGTCCATTACTTCATCGTGCATTTTGCGAAGCCCTTTTTCGCGGTTGGGCATTCCCTCGCTTTCGATGATGCGTAGGAAAGCCGCCGCGTCTTGGTTGTCAGGAAATAAAGAAGACAGCCGGAGCGCCGATGGTTCGCTTGTCGGGCCGGGTTTATCGCCTAACAAAGTTTCGATGATTCGATCCAGTCGTGAATTGACGCGAAAGGCTGTCGTCAATTCGGGCAAAGTTTGCGACCATTCGGCGTCTTCAAATAGCCACGGCCGTTGTGCTTCTAACATGCCGTCCGGCAAAATGAAGCGGTGTTGAAACGCAAGCAGACGAACCAGCGCTTCTTTCTGCATACGCATGGGATCGACGACGTCTGTTTGTTGCTGGGTGGGAGGCGCTTCACTGGTTTGGCGAATTTGCGGCGCGCGGGTTCTGGACGCTTTGGTGTTGATCGCTTCTTGTAAGGCGCCTGCGTCGGAGCCGATGCGTTCCGCTAACATGCGAACGTAGTCGTTGCGAATGAAGGCTTCGGGGATGCGCAGCAGCAGCGGCGTGACCCCTTCAACGATGGCGCTTTTATCTTGGGGCAGGGACGGATCGCGTCCTTGCATTTCTTGCAATAAATTAAACTCGAAGCCGTCCAGCGGTTCGTCAAGTAGTTGCTGCATAGCGGCTTCGCCTTTTTCGCGCAAAAAATCGTCGGGGTCTTGTCCGCCGGGCAACAATGCGACTTTGACTGCGAGGCCTTGTTCAAAAAATAGTTCGACGCCGCGCCGCGCTGCGCGAATGCCCGCCGAGTCGCCGTCATAGAGCAGCGTATAGCGGTCGGTGTAGCGGCGCAGCATGTGAACATGTTCCGGCGTCAACGCGGTGCCCAGCGTCGCGATTGCCTGGGTGAAGCCATATTTGTGCAGCATGATGGCGTCCATGTAGCCTTCGACCGCTACCGCGCCGCGTTCTTTAATGATGGTTTTCGCTTGGTCTAACAAATACATTACTTTCGATTTGTTAAAGAGCGGCGTTTCGTTGCTGTTCAAATATTTGGCGGTGTCTTCCGGGTCCATGGCGCGACCGCCGAAGGCGATCACCCGCCCAATCGCGTTGCGGATGGGGAACATGATGCGGTTGCGAAAGCGGTCATAGTAGCCGTCTTTTTTATTGCTTTTGACAATCAGCCCCAGTTCGTCCATCACGGCTTCCGGGACATTTTTCTTTTTGACGGCGTAGAGCAGGTTGTCCCAGCCCGGCGGCGCAAAGCCCAGCCCGAAGCGTTTGATGTCTTCAGCGGTAAGCCCACGGTCGAGCAAGTAGTCCATCGCGGGTTTGCTGGAGTCTAAATTGCGTTGGAAGAATCGCGCCGCCGCTTCCATAATTTGATAGCGGTCGATCTCTTGATGTTGGCGGAACGAGCCGTGCGCGGGTTTGATTTCGATGCCGAGCTTTTCGGCCAACATGCGGCGCGCTTCGGGGTAGGTCAGGTTCTCGACGCCCATCACAAAGTCGATGGCGTTTCCGCCGGCGCTGCAACCGAAGCAGTGATAGAATCCGCGCTCGGCGTTGACGCTGAACGACGGCGTTTTTTCTTTGTGAAATGGACACAGCCCGAACAAGCGCCCGCCTCGCGATTTGAGGTGGACGTATTGACCGACGACTTCTGCGATGTCGGCGCGTTCTAGAATTTGTTCTTTGACTGGATCGTTTGATGCCATCGGCGTAAATTTTATCTCGCTAGAGTTGCCTTTACTATACATCAAACGACGTTGGGTCTCAGGATGCTCAAAGTGAAATCAAAACCGTTTCAATATATTTACCGTATCGTTGCGTTTGGGGCGGGCGCCTCAGAACAATCCAATTATGAATAGGAATGTTTTGAATTCCGCCCCCAGCATTTCGGCTTGCTGCTAGTAAAATACGCAGAATGGATTTTTTCGCTCAAGAAACGAGGTTGTGTATGCGTATCAGATTCAATGGATTGATTGCTCTGCTCGCTTTGATTTTTCCAACGGTCATTCTTGGTGATGTGCTTGATGAATTTAAACTTGACGCGATCACCGGACAGCCAGCCAAAATTACGATTGAACGCATCATTTGCGATGAATATTCCAGGGCGTGGCTGCAAGGTGAACTGGTGACGGTCGAGGTTCCCTCATTGGGAGGCGTGACTTTTCCCGGCGCCGCGCCTTTGCAGAAGCAGGGCCTGTTGCATGAATCGCTGACGCTGCTCTTCGATGATGCAGGCCGCGCAGTGGAGATTACGCGTGTTCGCGGCGCTTCCGCGACGGAACGGACGGAAATCCAATACACAGAAAACGGTCAGCGCAACGCTCTCTTATTTTATGGCGCCGATGGGGCGCTCAATCGCAAAGAGACATATTCATACAATACGAAGGGCCTCAAAAGTGAATGGACGATCTATGACGGCAGCGAAGATTGGATTGAAATCCATCAGTATTTGTATGATGAAAACGAAGTGTTAAATCAGGAACGCCGCCGTTTTTCGCGCCCTCCGCGTGAGGAAATCGTCAAATACCGCTATGAACAAGAAGGCCGTCTGGTGTGGATGGACCACTATGACGGGGATGATAATTTCCTTGTTAAGCATGTGAAAATGTATGACGACCAAGGGAATTTTTTAGGCGAAACTTACTTCGATAAATCCGGTGAAGATTCGGGCAGCGTATTGGTTAGGCGCAACAAGGACTGCCATGTGATCGACCGCCGCATTATTACCAAGCGCGGCGGCCAGGAATATCACGGGGAGTTCAAAGTCAACCAATTTGGGCTTCCTGTTGAAGCCAAAGAAACCGGACTCAAAGACCGGTTGATTAAACATGAATGGATGGAATATCTCTATGACGACCAAAGCAACTGGACGTTGCGTTGCGCCTACGTCCTCCAGCGTTTGAGCGACCGTCGCGTCTATGTTCCCACCAGTGTTGACCGTCGTACCATTGAATATTCGGGTTCGGAAACAGGCGCGCAGTAATGCGTTCTTTTCATGTTTGATTGTCCCGCTTGCTTGACAGCAAGGCGTCCGCCGATATGATCCCGCCATAACCCCTACACAATTTGGTTCGGCCTGGATGATGCAAGCGGGGAAAACTCATAGTGAAAGATTTGAAGGAGATAAACATGGAACGTACAGGCGTAATTACGTTTAAGGGCGGCGCGATGACATTGGTCGGCCCTGAACTCAAAGTCGGCGAAGCGGCCCCGGATTTTTGCGTGGTTGATAATGGGTTGCAGCCCGTCAAGTTGTCAGATTTCAAAGGCCAAGTGGTGATTATTTCTTCCGTGCCCTCGGTCGATACTCCGGTTTGTGAATTGCAAACCAAGCGCTTCAACGAAGAAGCCAACAAATTAAACGCCAAAGTGCTGACAGTCAGCCTCGACCTGCCTTTTGCGCAAAAACGCTTCTGCGCGGCGGAAGGCCTCGACAAAGTTGTGACCGTTTCAGACTACCAACAACGCAATTTCGCCGAAACCTTCGGCGTCTTGATTAAAGAACTCTGCCTTTGTACGCGGGCGGTGTTTGTGGTCGACAAAGACGGCAAGTTGACGTACCAGGAAATCGTCGGTGAAGTGACCGAACACCCCGACTATGATAAAGCGCTCGAAGCAGCCAAAGCGGCTGGCGCGTAACATCTGTCGCATTGAAACCCAAGCGGGGCGCGGCGAATGCTGCGTCCCGTTTTTTCATTTGGTATAAAAAATAGAATTATGGTATGGTGAATGTAGGTGTTTTGAGGAGCCAGATATGGAAAATTTAAACGAAATCATTGACAGCCTCACCGATGACCAGAAGAAAGAAGTCGCCGAATTTGTCCAAACCATGATGGCGCGAGGATCGCAGCGGGTCAAAACGCGATTGCGTCAGGACTGGGCGGGCAAACTGTCCCCGGCGCCAAGCGGACAAACCATGTTGGAATTGCAACAGACCACCTACCACAGCTAAGGAGCAAGCGAATGTTTTTGATAGATACGCATGTATGGTTGGAGCGCTTGTTCGACAGCGAACATTCAGACGATGTTGGCAAATTGCTCAATCACTATTCGTCTGACAAATTATTTGCAACGGCGTTTTCGCTGAACGGCATTTCGATGATCTTAAAACGCCATCAACATGATGATGTGTTGGCGCGGTTTGTTTTGGATGTGTTTGTCGACGGCGGCAGTACGTTGATTCATCTGGAGCCGGAAGACATCAAGCGCATTCTTCGCACCATGGACCAATGCGGCCTCGATTATCACGACGCCCATCAGTATGTCGCGGCGGAAAAATATCACCTGACCATCGTCAGTTATAATGACGCTTTTGATAGTACGCCGTTGGGCCGAAAGACGCCCGCTCAAATCATGGTGATGATGTAACATCTAAGTTTGATTCATATAATTAAGGTTGAAAAAAAGCCCGGACGCGTTGATCGCTTCCGGGCTTGATTGTTTGTATTGAGAAAGACGACTTATTTGATGATGGGTTTGAGTATGATGTTTTTGTATTCAACGCCGGTGTGGTCGCCCTGTAAGTAGAGAGGGCCGGGCTTGAATTCATCTGAAGTCAACGCGCCGCCGGTGCAACCCATGACAGGTTGATTGTCGATAATCACGGTATCATTCAAGATAACGGTGATGTGACGGTCGCACAATGTGATGTCATAGGTTTGCCATTCGTTTGCGGGTTTTTCCGCGTTCACGCTAGGCGTAATGCGGCTGTAGACGGCGCCCATGTTATGGCTGTCGAGCGGCTTGCCGTAGGTGTCTGCAACCTGAACTTCATAGATGCCGCGCAAGTAGACGCCGCTGTTGTTGCCGGGCAGGACTTTCACGTTCATGGTGAGGTTGAAGTCTTCAAATTCATTAACCGTGCGTAGGTTTCCGTAGTTGATATGCGGCTTGCCTTTTTCTTGTTTGGGGTCATTGCCCAAGACGCCGTCTTTGACGAACCAACCGCTGACAGCGCCGTCATGGGTAAGTTTCCAACCGTCGAGGTTCTCGCCGTTGAATAATTTAACGGGTTCGCCGTATTTCAGGCTGGACAAATCCGGCGCGGCGGGATGCGGTGGGATGCGCTTGCCTGTGAATTCCATCATGTTGACGCCAAGACCGTTTGATTTGGGTTCACCGCTGGTAACTTTGATTTTGTCTTTGTCGTCAGGGTCGATGGAGATATACATGGCTTGGGTGCGGGTGTGGCTGCGGACGACTTTGCCGCCTTCCCAAATGCGCGGGGTGTTGTGCACTCGCGTGACCACCAAGCCGCGTTGGAACCAATAGACGTTCGCGACGGGAACCACGCTGCCGCCCATCCAGAGAATGTCGCCGTCTAGATACTTGTTATCGACCATACGGACATTCAGCCAACCAGCGCCGCCGGGCAGGTCAAGCGCCCAGTTGCCTAAATACGGCTCAATTTTTTCTTTGGCGACATCGTCTTGAGCATAGACGGCGCCCGAAGCAAAGACTGCGACGGTTAAAGCAAGTAAAACGAATTTGCGAATCATGTGAGGCCTCCTGTGGGGTTCTAAATAGATAGTTCATTTTGCAGTATCGCCCCGCTGACTTCAAGGCGACGACGTAAAATGTATTCATATAGAAACGCGATTCAAACTCCATTGAACAAATGCCTTGTCGATTTTTGACTCTGTGTCACAATAGAAATTAGATGAAGTATGAACGCTATCCATTAACGATTGAGAAAATGATAAAACAACTCTACTTGTCCATTTTATTTGCGCTGGTCTCATTCCCGGTTGTCGCCAAACCGCAATATGTCGCGACCATTCAACCGCTTGCGTCTGTTCTTAAGCAAATCGTTGGTGAGCAAGCCGACGTGGACCGCTTATTGCCGGGCGGGGCGTCGCCTCATACCTATGAACCTCGCCCGTCTGATATGAAGAAAGCGCATAATGCGCTTGCGTTGTTTTTTGTCTCAAATGAATTAGACGGCTGGGCCAAGCGCCTGACCACAAAACCCGCAATTCAAGCGATTGACTATTTACCAAAATCATTTCAATTGGAACCTCTCGAAGAAGATCATCACGACCATGACCACGATCATGGCGTTGTTGATCCTCACTTTTGGCTAGACCCGCTTTCCGTCAAAGCCGTAGTCCCCGGATTATTAAAAGCGCTGCAACAATGCGAGACGGAACTCAAGCCGGAATATACGACGCAGTCGGAGCAACTGATCGCTGAACTCGACTCGCTTCACCAATGGATCGAGAAAACGCTGGCGCCGCTACAAGGCAAATCGGTCTTGCTGACGCATTCGGCATTTCAGTATTATTTGAAGCGCTATGGAATCAAAATCGCTGGCGTGATTGAAGCCTCGCCCGGCAAGACGCCCTCGCCGAAACGTATCAAGCAACTCATTGACTTGGTGAGAGAGCAGGACGTCTCTGCGATCCTGACTGAACCTCAACTGTCCAATAGTCCCGCGCGGGTATTAGCGGAATCGGTCGGCGTGAAATTAATAGAAGTTGATCCCTTAGGCGGAGTCGAAGGGCGCCTCACCTATCAGGACCTTCTTCGTTACAATACGAAAAAACTGCTTGAGGCGTTGCAATGAATGGCCCTGCCATCGAAGCGAACGGCTTGACCGTACGTTTCGGAGATTACATCGCGCTGGATGCGCTGTCGGTTACGGTTCCCGAATCGGCGTTTGTTGCGGTGCTCGGCCCCAATGGCGCGGGCAAGTCGACCTTTCTCAAAGCGTGTTTGGGATTACTCCAACCCATTCAAGGTTCCTTAAAAATCTTTAATCAATCGCCTGAAACCTTTCCTGCAGAACGCTTGGGGTACGTCCCTCAGATCAAGACGCTGGACCGTACCTTTCCCGCATTGGCGATGGAACTGGTTGCGACTGGCGTCAGCTGCACGTGGCCGGGGCGGTTGCGCGGCGAAAAAAAAGACAAAGTGTTTCATGCGTTAGAACAAGTGGGCGTCGGCCATTTGGCGACGCGCTCGCTCAGCCGCTTGTCGGGCGGGGAACTGCAACGCATTTACCTCGCGCGCGGTTTGATTCGCGAGCCGCGTTTGGTGTTGTTAGATGAACCCGCAACCGGAATCGACCCGGCGGGCGAGCAGGACATGTTTCGCGTACTTGAAAGTTATCAATCCAGAAGCAAGGCGACGATCTTGATGATTACCCATGACTGGCACACCGCCGTTCACCACGCCAGTCATATTTTGGTCTTGAACCGCAAAGCAATCGGGTTTGGCGAGTCGTCGCCTGAACTGGCTGACGCGCTGTCGCGCGAGGCGTTCGGGCATATCGGCCATAACCACCCCTACGAGAGGCATTCTTAAATGTGGGATGCGCTTAGCCTTCCCTTTATGCAGCGCGCACTGGTCGCGGGCTTTCTGGTCGGCGCCTTGGCGAGTTATTTCGGCGTCTTTATTATTCAGCGCCGCTTGAGTTTCATGGGCAACGGGCTTGCTCACGCCGCGTTTGGCGGGGTGGCGCTTGGCGTGTTGTTGGGCGTGACGCCGTTGTGGGCGGCGCTGCCGTTTACGGTCGCGGCGGCGGTGGGCATCACCTGGGTCCGTGATAAAACCGAACTCGGCGGCGATACTGTCGTCGGAATCTTTTTCGCTTTAACGATGGCGCTGGGGATCATCTTTCTTGCATTAAAACGCGATTACGCCGTCGAAGCGCACACGTTTCTATTTGGATCGATTCTGGCAGTTACGAATACTGACTTGCTGATTACATCGCTGTTATGCTGTCTTACGCTTGCGATCTGGCCGATCTGGCGGCGCTGGGCGTACGCGACCTTCGATAGGGAACTGGCGCTGACGGATCGCATCCAAGTGAGCCGCGACGACTATTGGCTTTCAATCCTGGTTGCATTGACCGTCGTGGTTTGCGTCAAGATGGTGGGGGTGGTATTGATCGCCGCGTTTTTGGTGATCCCCGCCGCGACCGCGCGATTGTTGGCGCGCACGTTTTTTCAGATGACTTGGCTCTCTGTCGCGCTTGGTTCAAGCAGCGCCGTTGCGGGACTCTTGCTTTCCTATGAACTCGACCTGCCCAGCGGCGCGGTGATTGTGTTGTTGCAATCCGCGTTATTCTTCGGGGCCTTCTGCGTACGAAAATTCTTTAATTCCTAAGAGAATTGTAGGGTGATTTATCAAACAAGGGCGTGGGTGCGTCTCTCTTCGCTTCGGTGCGGGCTTGTCGCCCTTTTTGCACAGGCGCTCACAGAGACGCACCCACGCCCTGATTGCGTTAGCGGGTCGGTGGGGCATGGTTGGTCGGATGGGCTTCGCGAAGCAGTAGTTGATTTTTAAAGCGTTGCATGTGAGTAAAAGGCGTGGGTACATCTCTCTTCGCCTCGGTGCGGGCTTGCCGCCCTTTTTGCACAGGCGCTGACAGAGACGCACCTACGCCCTTGTTACGTTAGCGGGTCGGCGAACCATTCTCCACTCCCCAAATCAGGTTTCTATGGTCATAATGGAAAGGCTTGAGCTTTCCTAAAAGGAGACGTTATCGTCTAATGATGATTCGCTATAGAGAAATTTTCCGCCGATTGAATGTGCTGTGGTTTTTGCTGGCGGTATTGACTATTTTTTCGTGCGCCAACGATTTGTCGAAAGACCGCAACTATGGGGTGGTGGAAATGTTCCACGGGCAACCGTTGCCCGCCCGTCAAATCCCCCGGTCGGTATTGGGGTCTTCGCCAAGCGGTCCGTTTGACTCTCATATTTTGCGCGGCGTGTTAATCATGGACAGCGGGGCTGATTATCCAGGCCAAACGGGCATGACTTACCTCGCAGAGTTGTTAGAGCGATACAACTTTGACAAGCGCGGCGATTTGCCGGTGCATTATTTCATTGATACGGACGGGATTACTTATGCGGGGCGCCAGTACATCACTCCCGCGTTAATTTATGAGGGCGACGCTTTCACTAAGCGCAAGGTCGAATTGCCCAATCGGGAAGACCTGATCCGCGCGCGCATGGCGCGTCACTCGGCAGACCATTTAGATTTAGACGGCTACCTGGTCATCATGTTGTTAGGCGATTACGATGAGCGGCTGGTTTCCAAAGTGCAAGAGAAAGCGCTGTTTCAATTGATTGCCCATCAGCTCTTTCAACACCAGTTGCCGCGTGAATCCATTACCTTGCTGAGTTCCTTGCATCCCGAAACCAACAACCCGGGTTTTTACTTGAAAAATTACTTGAACTGGTCTACGTTGGAACAGAATTTACCGCCGCCTCCTGCGAAGCATCCATTTCTAATTAAGCCATCGAGTCCAAGCGGCCGTTAATCGTCAAACCATTACGGAGAGCACACATGCAACGAGTTACCTTTCTGGCGCTTTATGATGAGTATTGTCTTGGCGTACGCTATATGTCGTCCATTCTCAAAGAAGCGGGACATGACGTAAAAATCATCGTCCACCACGGCGTTGAATACATTTCACCGATGGAAGTGCCGCCGCCCGAAGAGCAGGAAGAAGGCGGCTATTACAGCATGTGCACCTATATCACCGGTCAGGAAATGGACCTGCTGCTCAAAGAACTGGCGGAGCAAGACCCCTCGCTGGTGGGCATCTCGTTTACCTCGATCAGTTTTGGATTGGCGCAGTTTGTCACCGCGCACATCAAAGCGGCCATGCCGCACGTTAAAGTGATCTGGGGCGGCGTCGATTCAACCGTCAACGCCAACGAGAACATACAATACACCGACATGATCTGCATGGGCGAAGGCGAATATCCCATCCGCAATCTTGTCAATGCGATGGACAACGGCGGCGACGTCGATCATATTCCCAGTATCTGGGTGAAGAAGCCGGATGGTCAAATCATCCGTAATGCGTCGCAAAAGTTAGAGCAGAATCTGGATAACTATCCGTTCCCTGACTTTGAACTCGAAGACAAGATCGTTATTCACGACAATAAGATTTACCCTTCGCCCTTTCCGCCCAAGAGCCATTTATACACCAACTTTATCGTCATGACGGCGCGCGGGTGTCCGTTTACCTGCACCTATTGTTGCAGCGGTCACGACGATGTGATTTATAAGGGCGACCGCTTCTTGCGGCGCCGTTCGCCGGAAAACGTGGTTGATGAACTACGCTATCGCGTTCGCACCTGGCCTTGGACGATCGAGCGTATCGAATTTTACGATGACGTGCTGCCGCTCAATAAACGCTGGGTCAATGAATTCGGCCCGCGCTACGCGACCGAAGTTGCGTTGCCGTTCTTTGGCTATACCCACCCCAACGTCGGCGACCCCGAACTGTTGGCGCCGTTGGGCGAGGCGGGGCTGAGTTACATCATCATGGGGATCCAATCCGGCAGTGAGCGTACGCAGCGCGAGTATTACGACCGTCGCCATCCCAAAGAACAAACCATTCAGACCATCAGAAACATTCAAGCAATCGGCGCCAAGGTGTTAGTCGATTTTATCGGTTATAACCCGCTGGAACGCGAAGAAGATAACCTCGAAACGCTGGATTTGATTCTCGATCTGCCTCAGCCGGTCGGCATTATCAAGATTAATCCGATGGCGTTTTATGATAACTACAAAATTTTCCACACCGCGCACAAGGAAAACATCATCGACCAGTTGGAGCGTCCCAAGGGCGTCCACGCATTGCAGGCTTTGCCCAACCCGTACTTCGTCTTCTGGGAAATGATTCACACGCTTGGTCACTTCGACCAGATGAATCGGCAAGACATGATGACGCTGGTGGGCGACCAACATCTTCGTAAAAGCCCGGCGCCATTAGAAAAATTTGTGGATGCGCTTTACTCCGCTACCTATCAGGACGGCAATCCGGTTGTGCGCAAAGACGAGTACATTCAACAATTGCGCTTCCGCATCCATCAACTCGAAGACAACTCGATGTATAAGGCCTTTCGCAAGATCAAGCGCTTGGTTGCGTAGGTTTTGTTTCCATACCAATAAAAAAGCCCGGAGCGATTCACGCTCCGGGCTTTTTGTTAATTAAATAAAATTTACTTATTGATTCTACTCTTTAATTGTTGTTTATGATCCATTGACGGAATGCGGCGATATCAGCGTGGATTTGCGTAATCAATTGTTGAGGGCCGTCAAACTTTTGCTCGGCCCGAATATTCATCAACACATCGACAATCAGATATTCATTATACAAATCATCGTTAAAATCTAGCAAATGGATTTCAACCGTGCGTTGCGGGGTGTCTTTGAAGGTCGGTACCACTCCAATATTCATCACGCCCCATACCGGCTCTGCGTCAAACTGATTTCTCATTACGCGGACGCCGTACACGCCGTTAGGCGGCAGCAGTTGGTTGCTGTAATCAATATTCGCCGTTGGGAAGCCAATCGAGCGTCCTCGAAGATCGCCCTGAACCACGCTGCCCGCAATCTGCACTGTGTGGCCCAATAAATCCGCCGAATGGTCGAGGTCGCCGTTTTTGACTGACTGGCGGATACGGCTGCTGCTGATGGGTTCGTTGTTGTGAGACATGGGTTCAATGATCGTAACGTGCTCAAACGCAGCTGGTGTTTTCTGTTTTAGCGCTTCCGGCGTACCTTCGCGGTTGCGTCCAAAAGTGAAATTGAACCCGATCACGATTTCTCGCGCATGAAAACAATCAATCAACGATTGTTGAATAAATTGCTCCGCGCGGGTCTGGCTGAGTTCTTTTGTAAACGGGACAGCGACCAGATAGTCGGGCGCCAGCGTTTCGATCCATCGTTTTTTGAGCGCATAGGGCGTCAGTAATGGAGTGGGCGCGTTTGGTTGCAACACATCGCTGGGATGGTTTTGAAAGGTGAAGACGACGGAGACGCCGCCGCGTTGTTTGGCGCGTTCGCAGCAGGTTTGGATAATGCGCTGATGGGCGCGATGGACGCCGTCAAAAAAACCCAGTGCGCATACCACGCCGTCGCTGGGTTGAAACGGGCAATTCGCTATCGTTGTCAGTTCAATCATGCGGGCGGCGTCAGGGGCGCAGGCGTTCCATCTCTTGGTTATATAAAGTCTGAATATGGGCGACGGCCTGGTCGGGCGCGATCAACTCTTTTTCTAATACGCTGCGTTGAACGAACTCAACTTGACCGTTTGCAAGCGACTTTTCACCGACCACGATCCGGTAGGGAAGCCCCATCAAATCGGAATCTTTGAATTTTACGCCGGGGCGTTCGTTGCGGTCGTCAACCAACACTTCGAATCCCGCTTGCGTGAGTTGTTGTTCCAAATCGTTCGCTGCTTGGGTGACGGTTTCGCTCTTGGGCGACAAGTTCAAAATATGCACATGAAACGGCGCGGTCGAAACGGGCCATACGATGCCGTTATCGTCGGCGTTTTCTTCAAGCACGGCGGCCAACGTACGGCTGACGCCAATGCCGTAGCATCCCATCACCATCGGCTTGCGGCTGCCGTCTTCATCGGTGAATTGGGCGTGCAGCGCTTCGCTGTACTTGGTTCCCAAAATAAAAACGTGCCCCACTTCGATGCCCATTGCCATGCTGAGTTTGCCCTGGCTGCATTTGGGGCAGACGTCATCCGGGTTTGCGAGGCGTAAATCCACCCAATGGTCAACTTTGTAATCGCGGTCGAGAACGACATTTTGAAGGTGGTAGTCGCCTTTGTTGGCGCCAGTGGTTCCCGCGCCGATAGAGCGTACGGAATAATCGGCGTAAATCTTAACGCCTTTGAGACCCGCTGGGCCTGCGAAGCCGACTGGCGCACCGGTGACTTTTTGAATGATTTCCGGTTCGGCGAGTTCAACTTGCTTGCCGATGGCTTTCGCGACTTTGATTTCGTTTACGGTGTGGTCGCCGCGTAGCAAGACGACGAACGGCCCGTCTTCCGACGTGAAGATCATGGTCTTAATCATCTTGTCGGGCGTGGTTTTCAAAAATGCGGAGACGTCTTCAATGGTGCGTTGCTCCGGCGTATGGACTTCTTCCATCGCGGGGGCGCCGTCGTCAGAAACGGCGTCCGGCGTTGCGCATTCCGTCAGTTCGCGGTTGGCGCGATAGTCGCAGTCGCTGCAACTGACAATTTCTGATTCGCCGATATCCGCCGGAACCATAAACTCATGCGAATGCGAACCGCCCATCACGCCGGTGTCGGCTTCGACGGGGACAGCGGTTAATCCACAACGATGGAAAATATTCGCATAGGCGTCGTACATCGCCTTGTAGGATTTCTCTGCGCCCGCATCGTCGCAATCAAACGAGTAGGCGTCTTTCATAATGAACTCACGCGCGCGGACAATGCCGAATCGCGGGCGAATCTCATCGCGGAATTTGGTCTGTATCTGATAGAGGTTTTTCGGCAAGTCGCGATAGGATTGAATCTCATTCGCTGCCAGATTGGTGACGACCTCTTCGTGAGTTGGCCCTAGCACGAACTCGCGTTCGTTGCGGTCGCGCAGGCGCATCATTTCCGGCCCCATCAACTCAAAACGGCCCGAGTCTTTCCAGAGCGTATCGGGTTGCATACTGGGCATCAGCACTTCGATGGCGCCGGCGGCGTCCATCTCTTCACGAACAATTTGTTCGATCTTGCGTAAGGCGCGCCACCCCATCGGCAGGTAAATATAAAGGCCCGCCGCCAATTGGCGGACGAGGCCGGCGCGTAACATTAGAATATGGCTTTTGGCTTCTGCTTCTTTAGGCGCTTCGCGCAGAGTCGGGAAGAATCCAGATGATTGTTTCATGAGAGTCCTAGAAGTCCTGCAATCCAACTAAAAAAGTTGATGCGGCTCAGATCATTAAAGACCAAGAATAATAGCAGCGGCATGACCAGGATGAACCCGATCTTGCCGAAGTTTTCCATTTGACGAAGCGTGATCGGTTTGCGGCGCACGACTTCGTAGAGATAAAACATAATGTGTCCGCCGTCGAAGGGCGGCATGGGGAACAGGTTTAAGATGCCGAGGTTCGCCGACAACATGGCGATGAAGCCCAAAAACTTTTCCAGCCCCCAGCGGCCGGATTCGCCCGACATCTGGAAGATCGCAATCGGCCCGCCCATCAGTTTGGGCGAGACGCCGCCAGTGAACAGTTTGCCGATGAAGTCGAGAATCATAGTCGAGACGCCGACGGTGCGGTTCCAACCTTCGCTTACGGCGCCGACCACGCCCAGGCGGCGGCGGTCGTGTTTGAGGTCAACGCCGATTTGGGCGATGTTATATTCTTTGCCCGTCTTGATGCTGGACGGCGTCAGGATCGGCGTCTTGCGCACGGTCGGGGTGATTGCTTCGGTCCGCATAGTTTCGTCTGCGGTCAGCCAGGTGATGTCGAGCGGCTTGGCGGTGACGGTCCCATCTTCTTCGGTTTGCAGCGAATTTTGAATAGTGAGCAGAACGTCCGTCCAGTCGTCGATGGCTTCGCCGTTGATCTCAACAATGCGGGCGCCTGAATCCAAGCCCGACTTGGCGGCGGGGCTGCCTTCTTGGGCGGTTCCGATCACCGGCGGCAGTTTCGGCGCAACGCCGATCAGTCCCGTCGAGGGCGTGAGGTAATCTTCGAGTGAGATTTCACCCTGAAAAACCGCGCCGATTCGGGCTACAGGCTCAAATGGAAGCGCGTCTTCTGCGGGAAGCAATACATCGGGCGTCACTTCGATTTGATGTTCTTCGCCCTGCGAATCAATGGCTTTCAGGGCGATGGGGTTAGAAACATATTCGCCCGATTCGGTTTTTTCTAATCGCTGGCTTAGGTAATCCGTCCATTGATCGAGGGCGCCAAAGGTTTGCCCGTCAACTTCAGTGACGACCCAGCCGGATTTCAAGCCCGATTTTTCAGCGGGCGTGTTAGGCAGAATGCGGGTGACCAGAATGCCTTGTTCAAATTCGGGGGCTTCTACGTCTTGCAGCGCGTCCCAGAATCCCGGCGGGATATCTTTTGCTTTGGTCATCTGCTGACCGTCGCGTTCAATTTTGACGGACAGCCGGGTGGAGTCAGAATTGCGTTGATAGGCGCTGACTTCGTCCCATGAAGTGACCGGGCGTTCATTGACGGCGAGAATATTGTCGCCGTCGCGCAGGCCGAGTTCCCATCCCCATGAGCCTTTGGGGACATGCCCGACGGTGGTGGTTGCGGTGTAGGCTTCGCCGAACCAACCGAGGATGAAGACATATAAAATGAACGCTAATACGAAATTCATCAGCGGCCCGGCGACGACAATCGCCATGCGTTTCCAGGGAGAGAGTTGCAGGTATTCCCAATCGGCCCCGGTGAGTTCATCTTCGGGGTCCATGCCGGTAATTTTAACGTAACCGCCCAGGGGCAGGGCGCAGAGAGCGTATTCGGTGCCATGCCATGTGTAGGTGAAAAGCGACTTGCCAAACCCGACGGCGAAGCGCTCAACTTTGGCGCCGCACAGTTTAGCGACGATAAAGTGGCCCCATTCGTGTATGATTACTGCCAGGCCGAGTACAACCAGGAAATATCCAAAACTAATCAAACCACCGAAAAAGGGTTCAAGACTTGTCATCTATTATTCTCGCTTTGCGTTGGGCCAAGGGCGAAGTCGGCTTACAGTAACATTCAGGCGCCGCTTGGTTTAGAGTATTCTTTCCCTAACGAAGCACAGCGGCTGGCGGTGACGGATTATTTAAAAATGCGCCCCTGGCTTAGAAAACAAAACGCGCCGCTTAAAGCAACGCGAATCAACCCAAAAGGTACTTAGAGCGTCATCGAATGTCAAGCATTGGCCCCAAAACGACTCACACGCAAACAAACGCACCAGAGCAGATTTTCGGCTGGACTGGGGTCGTTGCGTTGACGTTCCTATCGCTTCTGGTTCGATATTTTCTCATCGGATTCAACCAGACGGAATATACTGACGGTATTATACAATTAAATGTGTGGGACAGCCCGGTGGTGTTCTTTCCGCCGGGATATTCCGCCGCCGTGTGGTTGTTTGAGTCGCTGGGGGCGTCTTCTTTAATCGCTGGGCAGCTTGTATCGATCTTGGCTTCCGCCGCTTGTATGCCGTTGATATACCTTCTTGCCCGCGAAGTTCTCGACGATGAGGGCGAGTCTTTTTGGGCGGCGATATTTCTTGCTCTGTCACCCATCCTAAACCGATGGGCGATTCGGGTGATGACCGATGCTTTCTTTCTTCCCTGGTTCATTTTGGGATGCTGGCTGATTGTTCGCGGGCTGAAAGGCAAGGCGAATTCCGCTGCATGGTTGCTGGGCGTTGCGGGAATTGCATCGTTGGTTCGTTACCAAGGTTTCTATTTTATCCCCTGGGTTGGGGTACTGATCTTTTTACAACTTAAGACAACTTCGAATAAGAAATTTGGGTCAATTCTGATCTGGATTATTAGCGTCGTTCCGTGGGCGCTGCTTGTGGGTTGGATCGCCTATCGCGGCTTTGGACATACGGAGCAATTTGTTGAGCGCGGGTCGTTTGGCTTCTGGCTGACGGCGCTGTTGTATTACAACATGTTCGAAACCTTCCTGATATATTGGCCGTGGGCAATTACCCATTTGTTATTCGTCATTGGCGTGATTGGCTGGTTCGTTTTCGCAAAAGGGACTGAAATACAAAAACGCTTCGCTTGGTTTGCGTTAATCACTTCACTTGTGTTTTTGGTTGCCCAGAGCGCGTTTTTATCTTTTCAATACAGATACCTGCTTCCTTTGCTTCCATTATGGTGCGTCGCGGCGGGGCGGGGAATCGGTTATGTGATAAGCAAGATCAAAATGCCTTATTCAAAATCAATTGTGACGGGGCTGGTTGCAGCAAATCTATTAATCATGACCAGCGCGGTGTTATTGATGCAACGCGGCGCCTTTGGCGACATCGCCCAATGCGGAACGTATTTTAGTGATGTCTGGAAAGATGCGCGTCTGCTCTCCAATGAACGATACGGGCATTACCCCATCCCGTTTAAGATGCAATTCTGGTCGCAACGTGAGGTGTTGTATTATCCAGTAGAAGAACCGAAAGTCGGCGACATCATTGTTTTGCACAACACCAGTGGAGACATAGCGGAAGAATTCGAATATCTAAGCCAGCGCTTTCAGTTGCAGAAACTCGGCGATTGGCGCTCGTCGTCAACGCCGCTGTTGCCTGACATCATGGTGACGCCGCCGATGATGACCAGCAATCCGCCCGCGATGGGCTATCGCTTCACCCGTCAGGATTACTACACGCTTGCGGTGCGGCTTGAGGCGAAGCCTTGACCCACAGCCTGTTCGTCTACGGCTCATTGCGCGATGCGCGCGTCTACTTTAATGTTGTGGGGGAACCAAAGCCCGCTGGCCGCGAGGCCGTCCTGCATGATTACCAGTTTGGGGCGCCGATAGACGGTTACCCGGTGATTGTTTCAAAAACAGGCGAAAAAATCGAAGGCGAAATACTGGAAGAGATCACTGACGCGGCGCTGGTGAAAATTGACGCCTACGAAGATAATGGCGTTGACTATCATCGTATACGGGTGTGGGTTGCAACGGGGAAGACCAGGGCGCGGGCCTTTGTCTATGTGGGGACGAAATGAAAATTTGCTATATTGGCGACGGCGAGTCGGTCCACAATCATTTTATGATTGATTGGTTTGTCAAAAATGGACACGAAGTCGCGTTTTTGACCGATACGCCCGTCGAGGGCATTCATTGTGAAGTCCATCAGGTCGCTCCCAAAGAACGCAGCGGCGTCTTGCGCCATTGGCGGGCGTCGCGGCAAGTCAAAAAGTTCATCAAAAAATGGAAACCCGACATCGTCCATGCTCACAATGTGACCGGCTACGGCTACTGGGGCGCACTGAGTGGGTTCCATCCTTTTTTTCTCACTGCCTGGGGGTCCGATTTAATGATCGAAGTCCATCGCAATGCATTGGTGCGCGGAATCGTGCGTTATGCCTTACGCAAGGCGGACGTGATAACCGCCGATGCGAAATCATTGTGTGAGACGGCGGACGATCTATCTCGAAACGGCGCGGATATTCGTGAATTACAATGGGGCGTCCGGCTCAAAGAATTTGACCGGGAACTCGCCCCGGAGGTTCGCGCAAAATACCGCCAGCAAGAAGAATATATCTTTATTAGCAATCGCAGATTGCGTCCAATTTACAATATAGACGTTATCGTCCGCGCATTTGCTCGCGCCTTGCCGCAGATGCGCGGCAGCCGATTGGTCGTCATCGGCGACGATGAAATGACGGACGACTTACACCGCCTGGCGGAACATGTTTGCGCGGCGGAGTTTATTACCTTTACTGGATGGCTTGACCGTAAGGACATGATCGACGCGCTGCTTGCGTCCGATTGTTATATCAGCGTCCCGTCCAGCGACAGTACGCCGCTATCATTGCTCGAAGCCTTCGCTGCGCGATTGCCCGTCATCGTTTCAGACTTGCCCGCGATGCACGAATGGGTGATGCAAGGCGACAACGGTATGATTGTGCGCCCCAACCACGAGGCGCAGCTGACGCAAGCGATGATCCGCGCGTTCAAAAATCCCAAAGCCTGCAAGCAATGGGGACAAGCCAACCGGAAATTGGTGGAAGAACGCGGCAACCGCAATCAGGAAATGAGCAAACTCTTGCGTTGGTACCAAGAGGCGGTTAAAAAATAAAAACCAAACGCTTTTGGAGACGATAAATGAAACTCAACACGCCCATTGTTGCAATCGGCTGCTTGCTGATTTTGTGCGCTTGTCAAACCGCTCAACGCACAGGAGGGCGCTCGTCTGCGCCGCCCAAAGAGAAGATCGTCGAATTGCCTGGCTTGTCGCAAGACGCCGCGCCATTGGTGTTGGCTCGCATCCCCGCTGGGTCGTTTCTGATGGGCAGCGACTCTAGCGAGCCGGGGCATGAAGACAATGAGGCGCCGCAACATGAAGTTGTTATTAGCGAAGATTTTTATATGGGCAAGTTTGAAATCACTCAAGCGCAATGGGTCGCCATTATGGGAAGCAACCCGTCCCATGAAGAAATGATCGGCGACAATCTGCCCGTCAATAAAGTAAGCCTGGATGAGTGTCAGGAATTTTTGAAGCGCTTAAACGGAATGCTGAACGACTGGCGCTATCGCCTGCCGACCGAAGCCGAGTGGGAGTACGCCTGTCGCGCCGGGAGTAAGACGACGACATCCTTCAGTAAGAACCCCACGCCGGAGCAAATCGATAAACATGCGTGGTATCGCGAAAATTCCGACTACGTCATTCATCCCGTTGGTTTCAAAACGCCCAACGCCTGGGGATTGCATGATATGTACGGCAATGTGTGGGAATGGTGTTGGGATTGGTACGGCCCCTATAGCCCCATCAAACGCACTGATCCGCGCGGGCCGAGCGAAGGCGAAGAAATCGTCATACGCGGCGGGTCGTGGATGGCGAAGCCGGAGTTCATTCGCTCCGCTGATCGCGGCAAGATGGACGACTCGCGCGGCTATCACACCGGCGGCTTTCGCATCGTCTGGTCTGAAACCTGCGTAGATTGCTGATGCACTATTTGTAACATGCTGCCATGCTTGTGGTATAGACAAAGCAATTATAGCGAGTGTCTGACGCGTCTGCTTCATTGGACGGTATTTAACACCAACCAACCAGATTTCCACCCAAATCCCCCAACTCAATGAAGAAGACGTGCGCATGAATGATTAATCAAATATAAGACTGTGGAAATATGGAGGTACAATAAGAAATTGACATCATGTTGGATTGGAGCGAGAAACACCCAAAGAATTCGCACGGGGCGAACACAAAACCAGGAATATCTACCTGGAATTCTCTATATTGAATGGGGGCGCATTTTGGGATACCGTCAGAAAGTTGAATGGAATCTCAAAATACTAGTAAACTATACAGATTAAATGGGAAATCTCTATATAAAATTAGTTGTTGTAGTTTACTGACGGTGTTTATTTTTTATCACTACTAATCTTTAAGAGCAAAATTGTAAAGGCGTAATGAGAAAACTAATTGTATTAATAATGGCCTCGTTGATTTCTATCCCTGCTGTTTCGCAAGAATGGATGACTAGGCTTTTTATTCCCCCCATAGGTAAAACGTTCGAGGAAGTTCGTGACATCAAGAGGTCAGATGATGACTCTATCTGGTTCGCATCTTGGGGAAACGGTATTGCATGCTTAAAAGAAAACACTTGGCATGTCTTTACTACAAGAGAAGGGTTACCGTCAAATTTTGTTCCTTCAATAGAAGTTGATCAAGATGAAGTTTGGGCGGTTACTGATGAAGGTATTGTACATATTTCACAAGATGGTGTTATTCAAACCATAAACCAAAATGCCCTTTCCATTATCGATGAAGAATCCTTCAATGAAGTCAAAAGAATGAACAATGGGGAAATCTGGTTTGGGTCTGACAGCGGAAGCATCATTGCATGTACTGGTCTTTCGGGGACTCCCAGTATTAATCTTGGTGGGGTTCCGATTATTTTTATGAACCGAAAATGGTTCATCGTCAAACCTCCTGCCAATTCAAGTGGAACGGCTATTTATGAAATATTTGAAGATAAAGATCAAAAAATATGGGTCGCAGCAGATAGAAACGGACTCTATTTTCTTGAAGACAACGAATGGAAGCGAGCGGAGATTGATTTTCTGGAATATGATCGAGTACGTCAAATCGCTCAAGATTCAGATGGAGCCTTGGCGATAACAGGGGGCGCATTTTTATCTTATGATGGCGAGAATTGGGAGGAACACAAAAGTGTCAATCCTTACACCCTAGAAACTCTGCCTAACGGTCAATTAATTTTAGTTGATCATTCACACGTTTACTATCAAGAACAAAATGAATGGATAGAAGTTCCTTTTCCTATTGACGCAGGAAATCCGACGCCAAGAGTATTATATTTCGCCAATAATAATCACGGTTGGATAGGGACAAAAGAAGGCGTCATCGAAGTCATCCGAAAAAGGTTTAAACTATCCACTCAAATAGAAGAAGTTACAACGGGTTCAGACTTTATAGCAAAACCCAACTACCCTCCATTAGCAATCAATAGCACTCATGAGATACTTCAATTTAGCGACCCGTCGTGGAAATCATTCTTGCAACTTCCTCTAAGCGAATCGTCGATATCACCATTTTTATCAAGTGTTGTTAATGATAGATTTTGGGCTTTTACAGGTTCGGCTTTTTATGAGATTTCAATTTACGATAAGAAAATTGTTAAACAAATACCAAAGCCGGAAGATTTTTCAATTATTGGATTGCTGCATGCCGCTGATAACCGTCTCTATGCTTATTCCAATACTGAAATTTATTTAAATGAAAATGATCAATGGATACCTTTTGTAGCAAATAATAATCCCAATTCTCAAGATATCGTATTTTTATCACAACAACATGATGGTGCGTTATTGGTTTGTCGAACAAATTGCGTAGAGATTTGGAAATCAAACCAATTAGCGTCGACTATCAAAATTGACGAGGCAACGGACAATCATCCTTTGACATTTGCATGTCAATCAACAGATGCGCGCATCTGGTTGGGTACTAGAGGCCTTGGGGTATTTATATGGGATGGTGCTGAATTAATAAAAACAACAACTTCTGATGGTTTATTAAGTAACCGAATTGTCCAATTTTTTGAAGATTCATTTGGAACCGTATGGCTAGGTACAGAGCATTTAGGTCTTTCGTCTTACAAAGATGGTCACTGGATTAATTATTCTCATTCACAGGGTATTCCTAGTTCTCAACTAAACTCAATTGGAGAATATCCAGAAGGTACAATTTGGGTAAGTACATTAAAAGACCAAATCTATTCTTATACCAGAGATCGACAACCACCCTATACAGTCATTGAAAAATCTCCTGAATCCATTCCATACAATAGTTTTGGCATTTTCTCGTTGGATGGATACGACAAATGGAATCATACTGAAAAAGAAAAAATCGTTTTTTCATGGAGAATCATTCCCTATCTCAATAAAAATGGAGCGATTGAGTGGTCTCCTTTTAGCCCGGAAAAATCAGTGAGTACTCCATTGGCTCTTCCTCCAGGTAAATACCGGTTTGAAGTAAAAGCCGCTGATATGGATAGAAACATTGATTTGACTCCTTCAAGTCATGATTTTGTCATCCTTCCACCCCCAATTACATCAAGAGTTTGGTTTATTTTACTTATCACTGCACTATTATTATTAACTTTTTTCATGTTTATCAGCGCGTTTTTCTCAAAAAGAAAACTCGCAGTTTATGCAAACAACCTTGAAAAAGAAGTCGATAAAAGAACAGCAGAAATAACAAGTTCCAATCAACAATTAAAAAACGAAATTAGCGAAAGAACCGAACTCCAAGAAACCTTGGAGAAAAATGAACGTACGTATCGAATGGCGATTAAGGCAGCTGATGCTGTCCCATATTATAGAAAACATAACTCTGAGCACTATGACTACATCGGAGAAGGACTATTTAGAATTACTGGGTGCCATCCAGATGAATTCACAAATTCCATCTGGAAATCGTTAGAGATTGATCGAAACAATTATCATCTCATTCAAAAACGCGACAGCAATGATCAAGAAAACCATAGTCAAGCGGATATCAAGATTCAGTCAAAGACTGGTGAGTTGAGATGGGTATCTGAAACATCTCTGCAACTAAATAACGATCAAGGGCAACCTCTTGGCGTACTTGGTTTGTTTCAAGATATAACTGAGAGAAAACGTATGGAAGAAGAACTCCTGAAATCCAGAAAACTAGAATCAATAGGTTTATTGGCTGGTGGAATCGCCCATGACTTCAATAACATGCTAACAGCCATTTTAGGAAACATATCGTTAGCAAGAGTTTTATGTGAAGGAGACGATAATCTCTATAAATACTTAACAAAAGCAGAGAAGGCGTCTTTACGGGCTCAAACTTTAACCCAGCAACTTTTAACTTTCTCAAAAGGAGGAGCGCCAGTTAAAGAAGTAATATCCATTCCAGACCTGGTAAGGGAAACCGCATCATTTACGTTAAGAGGTTCAAACGTAATATGCGTCTACGATATTAATGAAGATGTCTGGACATTAAATATAGATAAAGGCCAAATATGTCAGGTTATTCAAAACCTGTTGATCAACGCAGATCAAGCGATGCCGGATGGAGGAACACTTGAAATTGGAGTTCACAATGCCTTTATTGAAGAAGGCCAATATCAAGAACTACCATCAGGAAACTATGTAAAAATATTGGTCCGTGATTATGGAGCGGGGATTCCTGAAGAGAATCTTACAAAAATTTTTGATCCTTATTTCTCTACGAAACCCAAAGGAAATGGTTTAGGTTTGGCAACTGCTTACTCGATTATTAAAAATCACAATGGCCTCATCTTCGTTGAATCGATTGTCAATAAAGGTACTGTTTTCACGATTCTCCTACCCGGCAACAAAACATCAGTTCCATCTATCCAGGAACCTTCTGAGGTTCATTCGAACTCTAGTGGTATAACAGTATTGCTAATGGATGATGAAGAAATGGTAAGAGACATCACAGGCACTATGTTAGAGCATCTCGGCTATAAAGTGAATTATGCAAAAGATGGAAAAGAAGCGATCGATCAATATCAAATTACATATAAATCCGACAATAGAATTGACTGCGTCATAATGGATTTAACGATCCCTGGAGCAATGGGGGGTAAAGAAGCGATTCAGCACCTTAAAGACATTGACCCCAATGTAAAAGCAATTGTTTCAAGTGGATATTCCAATGACCCCGTCATGGCAAATTATGCTGACTATGGGTTCTCAGGTGTTCTAAATAAACCCTATCAAATAGAAAAACTGGATGAAGCGTTAAAAAAAATTATAAACAAGATCAATGAGTAAGTATTCGCTATTTCAATTTGTCTGTTTGTATGATTCAATTTATGATTCATCCGTTTCGGGCATATCAATAATTGACAAATCAGGCATGGGCGCAACTCAGTGAGCGCCTATGCATGAGGGCCTGAAAGCCTGCACTGAAGTGAACAGAGTTGTACTCTTGCCAAATGCAGCGAAAGAAAAAAGTATCCAATTTACGGTAGAATCATAAATGTCGAATACTACAAAAATAGCGCTTTGTTTGCTATTTGCGTGTCTGCAAGGCGCGTTGTTCATCGGCGCGGAACGGAGCCTGCATGAGCAGCTGTCGTTCCCGCTGGATGACTCCTTCATTCACCTGCAATACGGCAAACAAATTGCGCGTGGTTATTACTTCCAGTATCAAGACGCCGACCCGGTCAGCGGAGGCGCGACCAGTTTTTTATACCCGCATTTACTCGCGATTGGTTGGCTGCTGGGGTTCCAACAAAACGGATTGGTGCTTTGGGCGCTGCTGATTGCTTTCGCTTCCATTACCGCAATTTTTTATTTTCTCATCCGCTGTGGTGAACATCTCGGCTCGGTGCGGGCCGGCTGGGCGGCGTTGGCGCTGGTCTTGCTTTCCGGCCATTTGGGTTGGGCGTTTTGGAGCGGGATGGAGATTGCGCTATTTACCGCTTTGTTTCTCTGGATGATGAGTGAGGTGTTTCATCCCAGCCCCAACCGGGCGCGGCTGGGCGTAGCAATGGGGCTGCTCGCTTTAACGCGCCCCGAAGGCGTATTGATCGCCGTGACGTGTGTTGGATTGATGCTTGCCCGTCGCATCTGGCGTCGAGACATAAAGAGCCTATTCAGTCATCCAAGCCAAACAGTGTTCGCGACATTTTTTATTGGAGCCTCCATTTTTGGTCCGCCGTTGTTTTATCGCATGGCGATGGGGCGTTGGGGCGGCAATAGCCTGATGGCTAAGAGCCTGCTCTATCATCCCATCAAAAGCGCCGCGCAACGATTGGGCGAGTGCGCTGTGAATGCGATTGAGATCGTTAAATTTTATATGGGAGCGCCTTCGGTCATTCCGCGCATGGGCGAGTTTATGTTTCCCGGCGCTTTGGCGCTCGCTGTTGTCGGCGTCATCGCCTACGCATTTTCACAAACGCCTGCAAAACGCTGGTTCGGCGTACTTGCTGGTTTGCCGCTATTGATTGTGTTCGCTGCGGTGGCGACGTTGGAAGTCTGGCAGTTGCATAACTTTCGCTATTTGGCGCCGATGATTCCCTGGTTGTTTTTGTGGAGCGTAATCGGACTCGAAGCGATCTACGCCTCCATGCGGATTCCTTCCGCTCCTCCGGTAATTGCGACGGTTGTTTTGATTGCGCTGTTGGTTTCGCCTTATCTACCGGCATGGGCCTCGCGATACGCGCATGAATCGACCGTCATCGCCGAGAAACAACGTCAGGCTGCCGAATGGGCGGCAACGAACTTGAATGGGGCATCGCTCGCGATTAATGATGCGGGGGCGCTGGCGTTTTACGGAGCGTTGCCAGTATTTGATTTGGTCGGGCTGATTTCAAATGAAACCACGTTGGCCTATCGCATTGGCGAGGGCGCATTGTACGAACGCATGCAGCGATTGCCTCAAAAAAAACGTCCGCAATTTGCGGTGGTGTTTCCCAGTTGGTTTGAAGAAATGAGCCGCCGCTTTGATTTGTTTTATCGCCCCCGCGTACGGTTTCCCGACCCGTTCGACCCGGCGTTCGGTAAGACCGTGTATGAAATCAACTGGCTCTATTCGGGGCATGAAACCGCGCCGCGCGATGCGACGTTAGAAGACGATTGGCATGTGGTCGATTCGATTGATATCGCGGATGTGATGGATGAAGAGCAACACGGCTATGCGCTTGAATTGCGCGACGGGCGCTTTCCAAAAGTGGCGAACCCGTTCCGGCGAAATTTTGGCTACCATGAAGAAATTGACCAGAAATGGCCGGGCGTTGAAAACGAAGTCGTGAATCTGATCCCCAAACTTTGGGCGGACGGCAGTATCTATGACTATGATATTGTCGATGCCGGACGGCGTATCAATGGGGCCGAGTCGTTCACGTTCTCAGGGCTTGCTCCAAATCAAGAAGCAAAACTCATCCTCCGCACCTGCGATAATGAGGGCGAGACTGACTCATTTGACTTCCGTATGGCGGTCGAAGTGAACGGCGTTTACCTGGGCGAATGGACCGTCGAGGGAACGCCGTGGAATTGGTATGAGATCGTATTTACGGTTCCCGCCGAAGCCATTCAAACAGATTCGCTTCGCGTTCGTGTGCGCAATATAGGAACCAGCCGCTTTCCCTATTTTGATTCGTACATGTATTGGATCTGCCAGTAATTGAAAAAAAGTCTCGGGGTTGGGTTCCGCTTGTGGTATTTTTCAGGGCATTCTATCCATCAAGCATTTCCAACTCTGTCAAGATTTTGATTGTGATTTCTCGCGCAGTTTTCCCGCTCGCGTTTTGAGCGCCTTCGATGTTGGTCGCGAATAAATACGCATCGTCGCCGCATTCGAGAATGCCGACGTACCAGCCGAAGCCGCCGCCCTGCTCAAAGCGTCCTGATCCCGTCTTGCCTCGCAGGATATACTCATCGGTTTGTTTGAAGAGGATCGCTTTTTTGACGATCTCGAATGAGCGCTGAGAAACGGGCAGCGTGTTTTCATGAAACTTTTTGAGAAAGGCAATCTGTTCGTTCGCAGTGATTTCTAAGGGGCCTTGGTCCAGCCAGAATGATGTGAGGTTGCGGTCTGCATTTTTGTTGCCGTAGTCAAATTTCTCTAAATATTCGCGCTCTTTTTCGTAGCCAACTTTTTCTGCGATGCGTTGAAAATACCAGACCACCGAGTTTTCGATTGCGCTATACAGGTTGTGGTCGCGTTCCCAAGATTTAAAAATCTGCGGCGAGCCGTCCCACTTTACGACGTCATCGGGGTTTTTGACGACGCCCAATTCGAGCGCGACTAACGCATGTGGAATTTTAAACGTGGAGCAGGGAGGCATCCGCTGATCGCAACGGGAGGCATTGTGCTTTAATGTTTGCCCGGATTGAAGGTTGTGCAATACAAAACAACCATCGAACCCTTTAAGTAAACTGGATACGTCCGCATCGGCGTCAAACGCGAACACAGCAATCGGTGTTAAGAGAAGCAAAACTGAGAGAAGCAAAAAACATGGATAGCGTTTCACTCGATCCTCGCTTTTAATGAATCGTGTCAATCAATTCTGGTTCTTCCGTAAATTGGATACTTTTTTTATCAATTGAATTGAGATTTCGCTGCATGTGGCATGGGTACAACTCTGCTCGCTTCAGTGCGGGCTTTCAGGCCCTTATGCACAGGCGCTCCCAGAGTTGCGCCCATGCCTGATTTGATTTGTCAATTTTTAATGCGCCGGGATATGTTTTCATAATCAAAATCATGACCATCCATCAGTGCAAATACTCACTTACCGGATGAATCTCAATTCTTGTGTTCGTTGTCATTGTTGCGCTGTTCTTTTGATTTTAGATCAGAAAATTCTGAAAAATGTTCTTCCATACATTCGGGGCATATCCCGTGGCTGAATTCCGCTTGGCTATGCGCCTGAATATACGCTTCAACTTGGTTCCAATAACCAGTGTCGTCACGCACTTTCTTACAATACGAGCAGATTGGCATCAGTCCGCTGAGGATTTTCAGGCGCGCAATCTGCTCCTCGACTTCATTTTTGAGTTCTTCGTTATGTTTTGCAATGCGCCTGACGCGCGATTTATACCCTAGATAGATCAGAATACAGACGGCAAACACTGCAAGCGTTCGGAACTGCCAAGTCATCCAATAGGGAGGCAGCACTGTTACGGTTAATTCTTTTGTATATGAGCCCAGGGTTCCATCCGCGTTGGCGCCGCGAATAATAAGTTTTCGTTTTCCTGGAGACATATCGGCAAACAGGATTTCTTGTGAATTGTTAATTGCCATCCAATCGTTTGAGTCTCCCATTTTATATTCGAGCGTATTCTTAGAAGAGACTGTGTAATCCAACAATACAAAACGGAGGGCGAGGTCATTTTTTGAATAGGGCAATTCAAATGAATCTGTTTTCCATATCAATGGATCGCTTGGATACTTTTCTCCTTCTATTCGAATATTGCTTAATAATATGGGTGAGCGGTTCGGGTAATCTCGGAAGGTATCTGCGTCAATAATATTAAAACCATAATTACCGCCAAAATATAACTTTCCGTTAGAACTTACAAAACTGGACCTTGGAGTAAATTCATAACCTTGTATTCCATTATGATGACGATATAAATCCGCTTTGTTTATACTTGGATCGTAGCGAACCAACCCACGGTTTGTTCCTAGCCAAAGGTTGCCATTATTATCTTCAACGATGCCGAGAACCGCTCTGCTGGGGAATTTGTGCAATTCAGTGATGTCTTCAAATTCACCTGAGTTAGGATGAAAGAGGTTTAAGCCTGCATCGGTTCCAATCCAGATTTGACCTTGATGATCGGACAATATATCCCAGGTCGTATTGTCTGAAATGCTGTCTGGATTATATGGATCATGTTTGAAGTATGAAATTTCACCCGTTTCAATGTTTAATAAATTCAAGCCTTCGCTTTCTGCGCCGACTAGAAGGTTTTGGTCGTCTTGGAACTCAAGCGCCGTTAAGCGTGGGTAACTAAATGTATTTGGTTTGTCTCCATATATTTTTTTGATTTTAAATGTTGTATCCAAACAAAGGACGTATCCATTGTCGTTGCATACCCATATCTGATTTTGCTTATCAATAACAATGTCTTTAATACTGTTGTGGTAACCGATGTAGGGCAGCGATTCTTCACCGTAAAAGAAATTAAATTGTTCAGTTGTTGGATCAAATACGCCCAGTCCATACCCAAGCGTACCAATTAAAAGCCTGCCATCTCCCAATTCTTTTATCGAATAGATGTAATTAACGACAACGGTGTCGATATGGGGTTTGTTCTCTTCTGTTGCATAAATGTAGTTTTTATATTCGCCGGTGCTGGGATCGAAGCGGTCGAGTCCATGATCTTGCGTACCAATCCACACGATGCCGTCGTATGCCTCTAGGATCGAAGTAATTGACTTGTCAGATAAACTGGTGTTTGAGATAGAGTTTGGCTGGTAGTGTTGGATTTGATATTTAGGATGTCTGAAGGTATTGGCTCCACCGTTGGCGGTTCCAACAAAAAACAGTTCGTTTCTGTCCTGAAAGAATGAGTAGATTTTGTCTGAACTCAAACCAGAGTCAACGATGGGGTCTGATTGATAAACAGAAAATTGTTCGGACAATGCATCAAGGTAATATAAACCGTTACCCAGCGTTCCTACCCAGAGATTTCCGTATTGATCTTCGCGAACAAACCGGACATTGACGGTGCGCATTTCATCCACTGGTTCAAAGGACATGTTCACTGGATCGAAGCGGAGCAACCCTTTGTCCCAGGTTCCGACCCAATAGCGATTTTTGGAATCTTCATAGATGCAAGTCGGCGTCCATGGGATCGAAGGCGTCAGGTCGTCTTGGTCGGGCATGATGCGGGTAAACGTCTCTCCATCGTCATTGAGACGGTTCATACCCTTTCCATGAGTGGCGACCCAGATGGTGTGATTGTGATCTTCAAACACATCATTGATATGGCTTAGCGAGAGCGTCGCCGGGTCATTCGGGTCATGATAATAATTTTTGAACTCATTCGTTTCATGTGAAAAAACGCGTAATCCATTGACGGTTCCGACCCATATTCTCCCAAGCGAATCTTCAAATAAGGTTAGAATAAAATTTGCTCCAGGCCGGTCATGGCTTGGAGCGCTTGATGGAAAACGCGTTATTTTACCGGTCGCGGGGTCCCAACGGTTTAAACCATCATCAGTCGCAATCCACAAAAAGCCCTGACGATCAACGAGAAGATACATTACAAGATTGCTGGATAGAGAATCTATTTCATAAGGGTCATATTTGAAAATCGTAAAATTAACTCCGTCATAACGATTTAATCCCTCATTTGTTCCAAACCAGATAAATCCATTTTGATCTTGAGCAATTGCGCGAACCGAATTATTGGAAAGCCCGTCCAGAGTGGTGATGTGGTTACAACGAATTGGAATATTTGAATATACGAACTGAGGCGCCAGGAAGAGGCATAATATAGCCGATAGAAGCCGTTGAATAATCATATAGTCGATACATGTGATGTTTATGCTTGTCAGAATATAAATATCTCTATGCTTTAGTGTAATTTAGGGAAATCAATATGCAACTATTATTTCAAAGAAATTTTAAATGGATTCGCAATTTAGTTGCCGGAGACTCTGGCTGGCTATATACTGTAAATCAAGTAGTTTTTGCTTTTTGGCAAATTGTTTCGTTACTCTCAAAAGGACTTCTGCGTTATATGAGCGGTAATTCTAATCATTTATCTCAAGGAAAGGACCGCAAGGCGGAAACGCCCCGCGGCAATTCTGATACGATGGTGGGTGCAGCCAATACGCAAACCGTCAGCGCCTGGAAAGCCAGCGCCTGGCCCACGTCCAATTCGGGAGTCATTGAGGGAACCGTTACGGACCAGCAGGAGGGTCGTTCTAATTGCTTCGAAGAAAGTATCAGCGATGAACAGTTGATGCTGGATTGCCAAAAAGGCAAAGAAGAAGCGTTAGAACAACTATACGCGAGATATTATCAGCCGATCTTTTTGTTCATCCTTCGCATGGTGCAGCGTCGCGATTTGGCGGAGGACTTGGCCCAGGAAACATTTTTGCGGATCTATAACAACCGCATGTCCTGGCAGCCCAGGTCTAAATTCACCTCATGGATGTACCGGATTGCGCGCAATCTGAGCATTGATGAAAAACGCCGCTACTGGAACCGCATGGTGTACGCCGATTCAAGTTTTCGCGATCGCAACGGCGAAGATCAAGGCTCGTTTCTCGAAAATGTCAAAGACAAAGGCGGCGATGCGCGCGACGCTTTCGCCAACAAGATCGACGAAGAGGCCATCAAGAACGCGATCAACCAATTATCAGACGAACAACGCGAAGTCATTGTTCTTAACAAGTACCAAGGACTTTCGTACGTCGAGATCGCGGAAATTTTAGACGCAACGCCGGAGTCGATTAAACAACGGGCTTACCGCGCCCATTTAAAACTACGGGATATTTTGCAACCCTTGTTAGGTGAATACGCCTAACATTACAACAAATAAGGATAATGCTGGAAACGAGTACGATGACAAATTTGAAATGCCCATTTAATCATGAATTGCTCTCGGCTTATGCGTCGGGAAATGGAAGCGCCCAAGACCGCGGCGTGGTTGAACGCCATTTGGCGAACTGCGGCCACTGTCGGCGTGAAGTGCTTGAGTTGGAAAAATCCTGGTGGGCGCTCGATGTTTGGCGCGACGAAGACATTGCCGTCCAACCCCGGTTTGACGTCTTGAAGAACCGCATCCAGGCCAACCGGCAACCGGTCTCATTAATGCAGCGCGCCAAGCCCTATTGGCATCAGGCCAATCGCACATTGGCGAAGTCGTCTAAATTCGCCGCCGCTGCGGCAGTGGCGATGGTTATGGTCGTCGCGGCCTTTCAGGGCGGGCAATCAACCATGAATTCACCTGCCAACTCACGCCTGGCGGACGCCGACCAATCAACAAACGAGCCAACTCAAGCGCGGCTGGTTGAATTTGCGGCGAGCCCAATTGATGACGCATTACAATCAAACACAAGAGACTTAGAGCGCTTGCAGACGTTTGTCGCCTTGGGCGACCGGGACAACGAAACGCGAACGGAAGGCGGTTTTACGCCGCGCCGCGTGGTTCCCACCAACGATGTCGTTGCAATTTCTTATCAACCAACCGCGATGGCCAACGGCGTTTATCTCGGGCAATAACACTTCAATTCAATCTATACAAAAAAAGAGCCCTTGCTGAATCAGCAGGGGCTTTTTTTGATGCTTCGTTTGGAATTTATATCTTATTCTACGGGCGTTAAGGTCTTGATCCATTCCGCCATGAGTTTGGCGTCTTCTTCTGGTAGAGCAAACGAGGCCATCGCGCCTGTGGCAAAATCGGCAATTTCAAATTCCATTGCGTTTTCGAGCGTAGGTTCGATTAGCCATTGGGTTAATTGTTCGAGTTCCATAACAGCGGCTGATTCAAGCGCGCCGCCGATGCCTCCGTCGGGTGCGCCTTCGCCATTGAGCGTATGGCACGCCAGACAGGTTTTTTCTGTCAGTAGGATTTCAACGCGTTCAAATTCGGCGCCCAGACTTGCAGGAGGCTGAATTTCAAACAAACGGGTCATGGCTTCGGTCAACAAGGTGGCTTCTTCAATGGTTAACACAACGCCCGCCATTTCTCCGGTCGGGTTTTCGCGAATGCCCAGTTCTTTCGCTGAGGCTGCGTCCGGCTTGGTCATAAAGGCGAGTACAACGTCTTCTGTCCGGCTGGCGACTGATTCCAATCCGCCGCCTGGTTCGGGGAAGCCCTCGCCATTCATGGTGTGGCAGGCAAGGCAGCCTGTCGCATGGATCCGCGTTTCAGCGTCCATTGCAGCCAAAGGCAAAGGCCGCTGCGCCATGTCATAACCCGTGACGAGAAGAATGCTGAGAAATGAGAAGACGCCAGCCAAAGCGGAAAGCGGCGCTCGAAAGATTTTCAGGCGTTCTTTTAAAAGTAAAAAGACGACGATACAGGCGCCCGCGCCGCCAACGACGAAAATGAACCACGCGAGTTTATCTTGCCAAGGCTCAACCGGGACGTAATGCGGGGTCGGGTGCAGGTAAATGATGTACCACATGCAGGCGAAGAACACGGCGCCGCTAAACAGCGGCAAGGCGCGCTTGCTCAATGACAGGCCGCCCAGCGCCAAGCCGGAACCGGCAATCACGCCAAGCGAGCCATAAGAAAATAACTGGGCGAGGTCGCCCGCCATCAGTCGCGACCAGAAGACGGCGTCTTCTTCGCGAAACAATAGCTGCATCTTCCAACAAGCGGCCATGCTCAAGGGGCCTGCGAGGGTCATTAACCACAAGCCCGCCCGTCGCCAATTATCATCGCGGCGGATAAGCCCCAAAAGCGAGGCCAATCCGCCAGCGAGAAAGAGTACGATTAAAACTTGCACGACCCATAAGAGGACGTGTTTCATCCACTCGCTCCTTAGGGAAGTTTCGGCGCTTCCACGATAGGATACTCACCAGAGAGCGCTTCAATGAAAGCGACCAACTGGTCAATTTCTGCATCACTGAACTTCTGCGCTTTCAGGGCGCGGAACAGCGGGTGAAGACTGGGGTTGTCTTTGCCGCCGCCAACCATGATGCGGACGGCTTCTTCTAATGACTCAACGCTGCCGTCGTGGAAATACGGGCCGGTTTCTTTGGCATTGCGAAGATGGGGGACGCGGAATGCGCCTTTGTCGGCTTCGATGCCGGAAACTTCCATGCGGCCAATATCTGGAGTGGCTTTGTCCATGCCGATGCCTGCGTTATAGAAGCCCCAGTTTGAGAATATCGGCGGCGTATGGCAGGTGGCGCAAAGCCCTTTGCCTTTGAATAACGTTTCGCCTTTTTTGGCGGCGGCGCTCATGGTCCCTTTGTCGTAAGGCGAGTTGCCGCTGAGAAGGGTGCGCTCAAACGCTGCAATCGCTTTGGTGATGGTGTCTTTACTCGCGGCTTTGCCGAATACGTCCTGAAAGCGCTTTTTATATTCAGGAACACTAGCGATCTTCTTCGCAACTACATTCATATCAGCGCCCATTTCAATGGGGTTTTCGACCGGGCCGGCGGCTTGCGCTTCCAGGTGCTCCATGCGTCCGTCCCAGAACATGGATGTCGCATAGGCTGAGTTGAGCACAGGATTGGCGTTGCGTCCGCCTATTTGTTCTTTGATCCCTTTTGATGTGGCGCGGGGTTCCGCATAGCCATTTTCGGGGATATGGCAGCTGGCGCAAGAAACCGTGTTATCAACGCTGAGCCGCGTATCGAAATAGAGCATCTTGCCCAATTCGACTTTCTCGACTGTCATCGGGTTGTCATTTGGAACGGGAAGCGGGGGCAATCCATGCGGTGGATCGACTTGCAAGGGCGTTCCTGCTGTTACAGATAAGCATAGTGCTCCGCCTACAACTGTAAGTGTTAGTGCCGCGAGAGACTTACGGATGCAATTCATCTTCATGATGAGTTCTCCTTATGAACGTATACTTAGAAATATCCTAGCAAAATGTCATAAGAAAGTCATGTCTTAGAAGCGGATTCTTCTGAAGGATTTTCAATTTTAATATTTCCTGAACACCATTGATAAAAGAAGTAAATCGTTTCTAAAATCAGCCCGACCGCGAGCGCCATGATGATGCCGCCGACGATCATCCGGTCCGTTTGTCCTTGAGCAATATACCCTTGAAGGTTCAGAGTCATCGCGTACAGGGTTACCGCAAGCATGAAAATCATCGGAAGCGCCGTTACCCAGATATTACGTTTCAGGCGCAACAGATAGACAGTCCCTGCCAACAAGCCGAGGCCCGCCAGAAGTTGGTTGACGGTGCCGAACAGAATCCATAAATTGGCGCCGAACGCGGACGTTGCGAAATACCAGACGGTTACAACGGCCAAAGTGGAAGAGAGGAAGCGGTTGTTCATCCCTGGAATTCTGAATGTCGCGCCGAGTTCTTCAAGGTTGTATCGCAGCAGACGGGTTCCAGAATCAAGTGTCGTGAGTGCGAATGAAACAATCAATAGAGCGACGAAGGTGGCGGCCAATTCTTGCGGGACGCCCAATTTTGAGATGAAATTGGCGCCGCCTATCACGAAGAAGGTGATGCTGCCATACAAGCCGCCTTGCGACCATTGCCCATAGTGTGCGCTCCACTCGTCTGCACTGACGCCCGCGCAACAGGCAATCACGGCGATCAGCCCCAGGCAGCATTCCGCAATCATCCCGCCGTAGCCAACCGCGCGCGCATCGGTTTCTTTTTCAAGTTGCTTGGCGGTGGTTCCAGAAGAGACCACGCTATGGAAACCAGAAACGGCCCCGCACGCGATGGTGACGAACAATAATGGGAACATACTCGGCAAGTTCTCGACGCCGTGGTTAATCGCGGGTGCGCTGAATGTGGGCGCAAAGAAAAATACGCAGAAATACAACAGCCCGAGGCCAATGTATAACGATAGCGTGTTGATGAAATCGCGGGGTTGCAGCAGCAGCCACACGGGCAGAACCGACGCGGTCAGCGCGTATCCCAAGAGCAAGTAAACCCAGGTCGTCTTGCTAAAAAGAATCGGGAACAGCGTCCCCAACCAGATAAACAAGAACGTCAACAGGATGCCCATGATGCTGACTGGCAGCAGCCCGATGATATTTTTTCGCATGAGGACGCCGAACACGACTGCGACGCCGATCAGCAAAATGGCGGGCAACGACGCTTCGGGATATGTTTGGAACGTATCGGAATGCGCTTGAAGCAGGTTGGCGACGATTGAGGCGAAGGCACCCATCGCCAATGCGAGGGCGATATAAATGATAAGCAGGAAGAGTATGCGCGCCCGTTTGCTGATCAACTGTTCGCAAACGTCGCCGATAGAACGCCCCTGGTGGCGTATCGAAACCACCAGCGCGGAAAAGTCATGCACGGCGCCCATCGCGACGGCGCCGACCACCAGCCAGATCACTGCGGGCAGCCAACCCCATATCACCGCAATGGCAGGGCCGACGATGGGCGATAGACCGGCGATTGAGGCGAAGTGGTGGCTAAACACAACCGATTTTCGCGTGGGGACGTAATCCATTCCGTCTTGCATGGAGACTGCAGGGGTGATATTGGCGTCATCCAGCCGGAACACATGTTTCGCCAGATAATTAGAATAAAACCGATAGCCGAGAAACATTGCAATAAAGGACGCAATGACGGGAAACAAAACATTCATAACAGGTTCTCCCCAAAAATCAGTTGAATAACAGAGCACGACAATGCAATACTCTATCACGCTGTCATTTTGTGTTCAATTCACTAAAATTCATGCGAAATGAAACGCCTAACGCCGGACGGTTTGGCTTATTATTCGTTATACTGTAATAAGAGACAAAATTATAAATGAATTCGAGGCATGATGCGTCAAGTCTATTATCTCTTGGGGATTCTCGTTCTTCTCAGTTCTACGTATGCGGTCTGTGCGCAAACGCTGGAGGCGCCCCGGCGTCCAAACCCGATGGCGATGTTAAAAACCGGACATCCAGAGGCGTTTATCCAATTCACTCAACCCAAAATCGCCTTTGGCCTGGCGCTGGAACTCCCGGCGGGATACGAAGTCGAAACGCGCAAAGAAAAAGGCTTTCTGGGAGCGCTTCCCTCCGAAGCGTCGAAACAGCCTGCGTTATATTTCAAAACCGACAGCGAAAAAATCACATCGGCGACGGGGACATTTTTCGTCTCCGTGCAATTTTTTGATGAAGGCCAGGGCGCGCTCGAAATCGAATATGTGATGGGAGAGGGCGAAATGGCGCAGCGCCGCCGCGACCGCATCTTTCTCGGCGACAGCGGTTTCTGGCAGCAACACGTGTTTAGTCTGTCAAACGCAAACCTAACCCACGCGATGGAAGGCGGGACCGATTTCCGCCTGTTTTGTCCGAATATTCCAATTCGGCGGGTGGGGATATCGAAATTGCCGCCTCGTCAATTGCTTACGCAAGGCGAAACCGTCAGCCGCCAGTTTTATCAAGACCAAGTGAACGTCCCCGCGAATGTATGGGTGGGCGTTTCGGTTGGTTCGTCGATCTCGCAGGCGGATTGGACGTCGGATGGCGTCTTGGAAGAAAAAGCCCGGTTATATCAATCCTGGGGCGCTCCGAATTTGATAGACGACATTGATCTTTCGAAAACGCCTGATAATGCGCTGCATTTTAATTTCAGTCCGTATGCGGACCGTTTAGATAAATGCCGGGCGCTTGACGTCAATTGGGTCCCGCGTTTCAAGATTGGCCATTTGCCGCATCTGCCCAGCCAATACATTAAGACGCTGCAGCGGGCGATGGCAACGCAGCGCAATGGGCAGGGGCCGATGCTCTCGCTGTGGGAACCGGAATCCGTCAACATTTATTCGCGCATCTTCTCTGAGATGCGCCGTGACGTTAACACGCTTCGCGTCCCGGCGGTGGTGTTGTCGTTTGCTGGCGACTGGGGGCCGTTGTTGCTCTCCAGCGAACGCGGCGCTTGGAGCGGCTGGCCGGATTTATGGGCGGGCGACCCCATCGCCAAGGCTGATTTTCTTGAAACGATGCACGCGCTATATCCTTCGGTGAATTCGCTCAACGCCGCTTGGAAAACCAACTATACCAATTGGTCCCAAGTCACGCCTGAATGGAGCGAAGACAACGCGCCGCGCCGCAATTTAGAAACGCTGACCTGGTATCGAAAACAAATGACCACCCTCGCGTCTCATATTCTCATGCAAGCCAAAAACGTGTTTCCCAGTGCGCGAATTTTTATCGAAGTGGGCGACGACGCCGTCTATTCCGCCGTCGACTTGCAGGATTTCACCGCCTTAGCGGCGTCGCGCGGCGCGACGCTGCTATTTGTGACGGGCGACGAACTGCCTGCGGAATCATGGCAATGGCGATTGTTCGCCACATCATGCCGCAGCCGCAACGCGCCGTTTGGTTTGCGGTTTAAAGGCAATGTTGGAGGCCGCAGTCTGATGGGCGGCATCTATTCGCTCATCTCTGACGGGGGAACGTCTTTTGTGGTGACGGAAGACGACCTCGCCCAAGAGGGCGGCTGGAACATCTACGCAGACGCGATGAACCATTGGCGCAATGGGAGTCCGCGCCCACGCATTGCGGTCATCGCGCCCCGCGCCGCGCTCGCCAGCGGACAGGCGCTAGAGTTCGACCGCATCATTCGTGAAATGCGTGAAGGCTTCGCGTTCGACGTGATTGACGAAGCCGGCTTGTCGTCTGTTTCGTCGTCCGAATATCCGTTGGTGTTTGTTCCTTGGGGCGAAGTTTGGACGAAGGACGGGCTGGTCGCCATGGAGCAGCTGGTGCGTTCCGGCTCGGCGCTGCTCGCGTATGCGGTCAACCCCTGGCAATCTCTCGACGGCGACCGCAGCATCAACGAGCGCCTCTTTGCCGTGAAACTTGAACGCCGGGGCGACGAGTGGGTGTTTCTGCCGCGCGGCAGCCGCGTTGAGCCGCAAAACCGCAATCCCTATAAAATAACCGACCGCCGCGTAGTCAAACTGGGCGCGCCCGGCGACCAGCAATTCATTTCAGGAAAATGGGGCCGCCCCTTACAAGAAGGCGCCTACGGTCTTGAATTGCCTTCGTTCCGCTGGATGGGCGAACGCGGCTCGATTGTATTGCCGATTCAACCGCGTAAGGATTACACCTTGCACGTCGAAGGGTATATTCCGAGCGGCAACATCATCAAAGTGTTTCTTGACCGCGAATATTTTGGCGACATCGAAGGCAAAGGCGTCACTCATTGGTCGAAGGATTTATCAAGCGATTGGAAACCGCGCAAGCCGGAAATGGAACTGATGATGCGCGGGCAATTGTGGCGCACCGGCGAAGTTTTAGGCGCGACTCAATCGTTCCGCGTCAGCATGGCGGTCAGCCAGGCGGCCTTATTGCCGCGCGGCGAATCGCTCGAAAACCAGGAATCGAGTCAGGACGATCCGCGTTCGCTAGGGTTCGCCCGCGAAGCATTGCGCGGCTCGTGGATGCGCGAAGTGGGGCAGGGAACCACCATCATCGCCCCGGCGGAATACGTCAGCGAATGGGTGTTTGTGAACCTGATTCAGTCTGTTGTCAAAGACCCAAGCATCTTGGACCCGCGCTATCAATTTACCTTGCCGCCCGACGGTCAGGCGAACCGGGTTTTGGTCTCGCCGCAGGGCGGGTACAACGTATACCTCAACTTGAATGAAGAGGCCAAGGTGGTCAGTAACGACACCCGCCGCCTCACCATTCCCCCGCTTTCAATTTATTACGCGAATTGATTTTTGTTGTAAATAAGTTCGGGAGGATTCAGTCTTTGGCTTGCTCGCTTCATTGGTCATGGGGAGGGAGAACCTCCTGGTGAGCCGGATAATACCGAAAGTTTGCTCCCTCTCCCCACTGGGAGAGGGTTGGGGTGAGGGCTTGGATAAGTTCCGCCCCCAAAGATTGGGGGCGGTTAGGCGGGGGTTGACTGGCGGCGAAGCCGACAGCGTTTTCTGCATTTCAAAAAAAACCAACCCCCCTCTAACTCCCCCCGAACTTCGGGGGGAGAACCTGTGAATTTTTGCAGAGGGAGAAGGGATATGTCGCAACGCGTTGCGCCATAATCCCCCCGGCGTCTTCGACGCCACCCCCCTTTTTTCAAGGGGGGCATTCACCGCGACGGCATTGGTTTCATAATTACCTGGGGGGATCACGGCAGCCCACCATGCAATCTTTCAATCATCATGAACGGCAGGTAATAACCCACCAATATTTCGAATGATGTGGGGAGGGCGAACCTCCTG